>NZ_JBSFUB010000075.1:0-36188 GCF_053591575.1 Streptomyces altiplanensis
AGGATGCAGGCGGCGTGCGACCAGTACTCGAAGGCATGACTGCCGGTCCAGTAGGCGTCCTCCACGGCGGCCCGGCCCACGGCGCCTAGGCGGGCCACTTGGTGCCACCCGGTGCCATGTGATGCCCCCGAAAAAGCACATGCGCACACATGGCGCCACAATGACCCAGGCCGGCCTCCGCGCGTTTCCGCAGGTCAGAGCACATCCTCCCGAGTTCGCACCAAACTCGCCCCGCACAAGGTGCCATCCACCCTTGCGTGAGGTGCCATCATGGTGCCACTATGGCGTCATGGACCTCACCCCGTATGTCGACACCCTCCGCCGCGAACTCGCGGTGGCCGCCGGAGCCGGCGGTGACGAAGCGCGCGAGCTGGCCGAGCGGCTCACCGCTCCCCTGGAGTCGGCGGCCCGGCTGACCATGCTCAACGTGCTCTCCGCCGCGATGGACGAGATCACCCGCGAGCTCGCCCCCGGCTCGGTCGACGTACGGCTGCGAGGAATCGACCCCGACTTCGTGGTGACACGGCCGCCCGGCGACGGCGGCGCCCTCGCGGAGCCCGCCGCGCCCGCCGAACCGCTCAGGGCCCCGGCCCCGGCCGACGGCGACGAGGGCGGCACCGCCCGCGTCAACCTGCGCCTGCCGGCCCATCTCAAGGCGCGCGCCGAGGAGGCCGCGAACCGCGAGGGCCTGTCGGTCAACGCGTGGCTGGTGCGGGCCGTGTCGGCCGCGGTCGACGGCGGCGCCCGGCCGCGTACGACGGAGAAGCCCCAGACCTTCGGACAGAGCTTCACCGGCTGGGTGCGCTAGCCGCGCCCGCGCCCGCGCCCGCACCACTTCACCCACACACCACGTCCCACCAGCGGGGACGCCCTGAAGACCCAAGAGGACGGGACAGCCATGCCTTCTTTCGACACTCCCGAACCGATTTCGGTGTCCGCCTTCCTGTACGCCGGTTCCATCCGGTTCACCGCGGGCGACCGCCTCGACACCGCCGTCGAGGTGCGCCCCCGCGCCCCGAAGAAGGACCTGGACGTACGGGCCGCCGAGCAGACCGAGGTCACCTGCGCGAGCGGCGTGCTGACCATCACCACGCCCAAGGCCAATCTGCTCGGGCGCGGCGGCTCCGTCGACGTGACGGTGGAACTGCCCACGGGCTCGGACATCGACCTGACCGGCACCGGGGCCAATGTGCTCGGCGAGGGCCGTCTCGGCGAGGTTCGCGTGAAGACCTCCGCCGGCGACGTCCGCCTCGACACCACCGGCCCGCTGACGCTGAACGCGTCGCACGGCACGATCACGGTGGACCGGGTCGAGGGCATGGCCGAGATCACCACCAGCACCGGCAACGTGCGCGTCGGCACCGTCGACGGCCCCGCCGCCCTGAAGAACTCGCACGGCTCCACGACCGTCGGCACCGTCACCGGCGACCTGCGGGTGGGCGGCGCCCACGGCGGCATCGACATCGCGCGCGCCGGGGGGTCGGTCACCGGCACCTCGACCCACGGCCACCTTCGCATCGCCGAAGTCGCCCGTGGCGAGGTCCAGTTGGAGACCTCCCACGGCTCCATCGAGGTCGGCGTCCGCGAGGGCACCGCCGCCTGGCTCGACGTCAGCTCCAACCGCGGGCAGGTACGCAACACCCTCACCGCGTCCGAAGCCCCGGAGCAGGCCGAGGACACCGTCAAGATCCGCGCACGGACCAACTGGGGCAACATCGACGTCCTCCGCGCCAAGGCCTGACCCCAGAAGCAAGGCCCGGCCCCGGAAGTACCGCTCCCGCCTCGCCTCACCCCGCCCACTCCCCCAGCCACTTCACTCTTCGAACGGGAGGGCTCCATGCCTTCGTCTGTCATGTCCACGCCTAAGCGGGGCGGCGGTCCGCAGTCGCCCGCCGCCGTCTCCACCGTCGGTCTGCGCAAGTCGTACGGCGACAAGACCGTGCTCGACGGCATCGACCTGCACATCCCGGCCGGGTCCGTGTTCGCTCTGCTCGGACCGAACGGCGCCGGCAAGACCACCGCCGTCAAGATCCTCTCCACGCTCATCACCGCCGACGGCGGGCAGGCCCAGGTCGCGGGCCACGACGTCACCACGTCACCGGACGGAGTGCGTACCGCGATCGGTGTCACCGGGCAGTTCTCCGCCGTCGACGGCCTGATCACCGGTGAGGAGAACATGCTCCTCATGGCGGACCTGCACCACCTGTCCAAGCGCGAGGGGCGGCGGGTCACCGCCGAACTGCTGGAGCGCTTCGATCTGGTGGACGCCGCCAAGAAGCCCGCCTCCAGCTACTCCGGCGGCATGAAGCGCCGCCTGGACATCGCCATGACCCTGGTCGGCTCCCCGCGGATCATCTTCCTCGACGAGCCCACCACCGGCCTCGACCCCCGCTCCCGCCACAACATGTGGCAGATCATCCGCGAACTGGTCACGGACGGCGTCACCGTCTTCCTCACCACCCAGTACCTGGAGGAGGCCGACGAACTCGCCGACCGCATCGCCGTGCTCAACGACGGCAGGATCGCCGCCGAAGGCACCGCCGACGAACTCAAGCGGCTCGTCCCCGGCGGCCACGTACGACTGCGCTTCTCCGACCCGGCCGCCTACCAGTCCGCCGCCACCGCCCTGCGCGAGGTCACCCGGGACGACGAGGCACTGTCACTGCAGATCCCCAACGGCGGCAGCCAGCGCGAACTGCGCTCCCTCCTCGACCGGCTGGACTCCGCCGGCATCGAGGCCGACGAACTCACCGTCCACACCCCCGACCTCGACGACGTCTTCTTCGCCCTGACCAGCGGTATCGACCAGCCCTCCAAGGAGACAGTCCGATGAGCTCCCTCTCCCTCGCCGCACGCGACTCGTCCACGATGCTGCGCCGCAACCTCCTGCACGCCCGGCGCTACCCGTCCATGACGCTCAACCTGCTGCTCACGCCGGTCATACTCCTGCTGCTCTTCGTCTACGTCTTCGGCGACGTGATGAGTGCCGGCATCGGGGGCGGCGGGGCGGACCGGTCCGAGTACATCGCCTATCTCGTGCCGGGCCTGCTGCTGATGACCATCGGCTCCACCACGATCGGCACCGCGGTGTCCGTCTCCATGGACATGACCGAGGGCATCATCGCCCGCTTCCGCAGCATGGCCATCCACCGCGGCTCGGTGCTCATCGGGCACGTCGTCGGCAGCGTGGTGCAGTCGGTCATGAGCGTGGTTCTCGTCGGCGCCGTCGGTGTGGCCATCGGCTTCCGCTCCACCGACGCCACCGCCCTGGAGTGGGTCGCGGCGTTCGGGCTGCTCGCGCTCTTCACTCTGGCGCTCACCTGGATCGCGGTCGGCATGGGCCTGACCAGCCCGAACGCCGAGGCGGCCAGCAACAACGCGATGCCGCTGATCTTCCTCCCGCTCATCTCCAGCGCCTTCGTCCCGGTCGACGCGATGCCGGGCTGGTTCCAGCCCATCGCCGAGTACCAGCCCTTCACCCCCGCCATCGAGACCCTGCGCGGACTGCTGCTCGGCACCCAGATCGGCCACAACGGGTGGCTCGCGCTCGGCTGGTGCCTGGCCCTCGCCGCGCTCGGCTACTTCTGGTCGAAGGCGGCCTTCAACCGCGACCCGAAGTAACCGGGACGACCGCGGGCCGCCTCCCGCGGCCCGTCCCGCCCGAGGGCGGCGTACCCCGACACCCCGTCGGCGTACGCCGCCCCGTCCGCGTTCCCGGCGCACGGCATCCGGCTCACAGCGACACCCGGCACCCGGCACCCGGCACCCGGCACCCGACGGCACCGGCCACCCGACCCGTCCCGGGCGCCCCCTAGTCCCCCGCCCGCTTCCGCACCAGCACCTCGACCCCGTCCAGCAGCCGTTCGAGCCCGAAGACGAACTCGAAATCGGGATCGTCCGGCTGCTCGAAGATCCCCGACTCCAGCACCCGCGTCACCGCCGGATACCGCTGCGGATCGACCAGCTTGGCCACCGTCCGCCCGTACTGTCCGAGGACCTCTTCGGGTGTGGCGCCGGTACGTTCGTTCGCCGCCGCGAGATCCGCCATCAGCTGTGTCTCGTTCCGCACGAAGCCGTTGACCAGCAGGATCACCGAGAGCTTCTCGCCCTCGTCGAGGCCGGTGCCGGCCAGCGCGCCGAGCCCCTGGTCCATCCAGGCCAGGGAGTTGGGGGTGGCCGGCGGACCGGTGGTCGGGATGCGCAGCGCCCACGGGTTGCGGCGCAGCATCTCGCGCTGGGCCCGTGCCCACCAGGCGAGCGCCTCGCGCCAGCCGGTGCCGGGTTCCGGCGGGGCGGGCGGGGTTCCGGCGGCGGCGTCCAGCATGAGGACGTAGAGCTCGTCCTTGGCACCGACGTACCGGTAGAGGGACATCGTCGACGCGCCGAGTTGCTTGGCGACGCGGCCCATGGACACCGCCGCGAGCCCCTCGGCCGCCGCCAGCCCGACCGCCGCGTCGACGATCCGCTCCAGGCTCAGGCCGGGCCTCGGCCCCTTCGCCGGGCGTTCCCGCAGGCCCCAGGCGAGTTCGAGGCTCGCGGGCAGCTCCGTGCCACCACCGCCGTCGTCGGCCGCGCTCATTCGCCCACCCTCCCTCTTCGCCTTCTCGCTTGACGGCCATCCTAGTTATGCGTAAGCCTTACGCAGTAGAGCGTATGGCATACGCAGAAGATGAGCGACGAGGAGCCCCACCCATGGCAGGACATCCCGCACCTCCCGCACAGCCCACCCCTCCCGCGATCGAGACGTCCGGCCTCACCAAGTCCTACGGAAAGCTCGCCGTCCTCCAGGGCATCGACCTGTCCGTGGCCCCGGGGTCCGTCTTCGCCCTCCTCGGCCCCAACGGCGCGGGCAAGACCACGGCCGTGCGCATCCTCACCACCCTCACCACGGCCGACGCCGGCACCGTGCGTGTCGCCGGGTACGACGTACGCGCCGAACGGAGCCGGGTGCGCCGCGCGATCAGCCTGACCGGGCAGTCCGCGGCGGTCGACGAGCGCCAGACCGGCGCGGAGAACCTCCGCATGGCGGCGAGACTGGCCCGCCTCCCCCGCGCCGAGGCCCGCGTCCGCGCCACCGCCCTCCTCGACCGCTTCGGGCTGACCGAGGCCGGGGACCGGCTGGTCGCGACGTACTCCGGAGGCATGCGGCGCAGGCTCGACCTCGCGGCGGGCCTGGTCGGCAGCCCCGAGGTGATCTTCCTGGACGAGCCGACGACGGGCCTGGACCCGCGCAGCCGGCGTGAGCTGTGGGCGGCCGTACGCGAGCTCTCGGCCCAGGGCGTCACGGTCTTCCTCACCACCCAGTACCTGGAGGAGGCCGACGAACTGGCCGACCGCATCGCGGTCCTGGACCGGGGCCGCCTGGTGGCACAGGGCACGGCGGAGGAACTGAAGTCACGCGTCGCGGGCCACCGCCTGGACCTCACCCTCGCCACCGGGGCCGCCTACCTGCACACGACCTCCCTGCTCGGCGCCCGCGCGACCCGCCACGCGCCCGGGACGCTGACGCTCTCGGTCCCGACCGACGGCACGGCGGCGCACGTACGGGACCTGCTCGACGAGATCGACCCGTCCCGCTCGGCCGTCAGCCACTTCTCCGTCCACACGGCGACGCTGGACGACGTCTTCCTGACCCTGACCACGACCGGCCGCCGGTCCGCCGAGGAGCCCTCCCATGCCGGAAGCCACCGCACTCCTCACCATGACGGGCCGCTCCCTCCGCCTGAGCCGCCGCAACACCGACGCCGTCATCGTCTCGATGATGCTGCCGATCATGATGATGCTGGTCTTCGTCTACCTCTTCGGCGGAGCGATCAACACCGGTACGGCGTACGTCGATTACGTCGTCCCGGGCGTCCTCGTGCTCTGCGCCGGCTTCGGCTCGGCGACCACCGCGGTGGGCGTGACGGAGGACATGAAGACCGGCATCATCGACCGCTTCCGCACCCTGGACGTCGGCGGCATTCCCATCCTGACCGGCCACGTCCTGGCCAGCACCGTCCGCAACCTCGTCTCGACCGCCCTGGTCCTGGGCGTCGCCTGCGCGATCGGCTTCCGCCCCTCGGCCTCCCCCGCCGACTGGCTCACGGCGGCGGCCGTCCTGCTCGCGTACATCACCGCGCTCTCCTGGCTGTCGGCGGCCGTGGGCCTCCTGGCCAAGTCCCCCGAGGCGGCCGGGGGGTTCACCTTCTTCGTCTCCTTCCTCCCCTACCCGAGCAGCGCCTTCGTCCGCACCGACACGATGCCCGCCTGGCTCCACGGCTTCGCCGACCACCAGCCGATCACCCCGGTCATCGAATCCCTCCGGGGCCTGCTCATGAACGAGCCCGTGGGGAACACCCCATGGGCCGCCCTGGCGTGGTGCGCGGGAATCCTGGCGGTGTCCGTCGCCCTGTCGGACGCCTTGTTCCGGCGCCGGACGGCGTGAGGTCCGGCGCCGGGACGGGAGCGGCGTACGGTCATGTGTCCCACATCACAACGGCGGAACCGGGTGGGCGCGACGATTTCGGGGCGGCGCAGTCGTCTCCACTCCCGTAACCCCGGAGCGAGCAAGAGGAACGAGTCCCATGCGCATCGTCATCAGCGAGTTCATGAGTCTGGACGGCATCGTGCAGGCGCCGGGCGGCCCCGGCGAGGACACCGACGGCGGCTTCGCCCACGGCGGCTGGTCGCACCCGTTCTTCGACCCGGAGGTGGTGGGCGGCGCCTTCGACGACGCCACGGCCAGGGCCGAGGGGCTGCTGTTCGGCCGCCGCACGTGGCAGACGATGGCCGGGGCGTGGCCCGAGCGGGCCGGCGACCCGTTCGCCGACCGGATGAACTCCCTTCCGAAGTACGTCGTGTCCCGGACGCTGGACGACTCCGAGCTGACCTGGGAGAACACCACGCGCATCCCCGGCGACGAGGCCGTCGCCCGCATCCGGGAACTGCGCGAGCAGGACGGCGGCGACCTGGTGGTCATGGGAAGCCCCACGCTCGTACGCACCCTCCTGGGCGAGGGCCTGGCCGACGAGCTCCGGCTCATGATCATGCCGGTGCTCCTGGGCGGCGGAAAGACGATCTTCCCCGGCGACGGCGGGCTGCGCACGCTCGAACTGGTCTCCACCGTCATCAGCGAAGCGGGCGTGCACGTCTGCACCTACCGGCCCGTCGCCGAGGGGTGAGCCGGGGCCGGACCGCTCTCGCGGGCAGCTTGCGGGCCTTCAGACCCGAGCCGTCGCCCGCACCGCCCGGAGCACCGGTTCCAGGTCGTCCACGACCACCGGCGCGCCCGCCCCGAGCAGCCCCCGCGTCCCTCTCTCGTCGCGCGCGTAACCGAGGAACCGTACGCCTGCCTCCCGCGCCGCGGACAGGTCCGACGGGGTGCCGCCGACCATCAGGGTCTCCGCGGGGCGGGCGTCCAGTGCGGTGAGGGCGCGGCCGAGGCAGTCCGGGCCGGAAGCGGGCCGGCCCGGGCCGGGCGTACGGCCGTGGAGGTGCGGGCCGAAACAGCCGGCGAGGCCCCGGCCGGTCAGGTACCGCTCCACCGCCAGCGGAGAGTGGTCCGTCGCGATCGCGAGACGGTTGCCGACCGCGCTCCAGGTGCGTACCAGCGGGTCGGCGTACGGGGCGGGCCTGGCGGTGGCGGCGGCCCGCAGCTCCTCGCGGGTGAGCTCTTCCTCCAGGGCCTCCACCAGCTCGCTGCCGGGGCGGGCCCGTGCCGCGGCCCGCAGGACGGCGTGCGGGCCGCCGGAAGCCAGTTCCTCCTCCGTCAGCGGCACACGCAGGCCGTGCTTCTCCAGCCGGTCGGCCAGAGCGCCCGCCACGTCGTGCGCCCGGCGGCCCGCGAAGAGCCGGCAGAGGGGGCCGTCGAAGCCGAAGACCACGCATTGCGCACCTGTGATCAGATCCCGCAGTTTCTCGGTCACCGGTGCCGCCTGTTCGGTTTGAGTCGTGTCAGAGGTCACTAGGAGAGTGTCAGGCCCGACGTGGCGGTGTTCCAGAGCGCGTCGGACCACTTCCACGACCGCTCCCCGGACGCCGCGTTCCGCGGACCGCCGAACGCCGGGCACCGTCCGGCCCGCCCCGGCCGCCCTCGGCCCCTCTGTGGCCGCCCCCGGCCGCTCCCGGCCGCCTCAGAACGCCGCGCGTATCTCCCCGACCTCGGCCGCCCCGCCCATCAGCGGCGCCCGCCCGATCCGGTCCACCACCGGCGCGTCCACGCCGAGCCGCCGCAGCACCCGTGCCAGCACCGGCCCCAGCGCCCGCGTCGCACCGTCGTCGATCTTGAAGGCGAAGGCCCGGCCGTCCGGCAGGGCCACCGCCTGCACCGCCTCGGCGCCCATCTTGGACAGCGTGCCCGGCACCTCGCGCATCAGCCAGGTGTCGAAGCGGCGCGTGCCCCCGACGTACTCGGGGTGCGCGCGCATCGCGTCCGCGACGCGGCGCTCCGCCGTGCCCTCCTCGGCGAGCACGAAGCCCCGGAAGGCCCGCGCGAGCCCGGCCAGGCTGATCGCCATCAGAGGCGCGCCGCAGCCGTCGGTCCCGACCGCCGTGACGCGCTCGCCGCTCGCCTCCTCGACCACCTTCAGCACGAGCTGCTGGAGCGGGTGCGCGGGGTCCAGGTACGAGCCCGTGTCCCACCCGTTCCGCGCGCACACCGCCAGCATCGCCGCGTGCTTGCCCGAACAGTCCATGGCGATCCGCTCGCGCACCCCGCCCGCGGCCAGGTGCGCCTCCGCCTCCACCGGGTCCAGCGGCAGGTCCGGCGGGGTCTGGAGGTCCGCCTCCGTGAACCCGGCCTCCGCCAGCATCTTCCGTACCAGCTCCAGCTGGAACCGCTCGCCCGAGTGGCTCGACGCCGCCAGCGCCAGCCGCTCGCCCGACAGGTCGAGCCCGGCCCGCAGCACCGCCGCGGCCTGCATCGGCTTGTTGCTGGAGCGCGGGAAGACCGGGGCGTACGGATCACCGGCCGCCAGCTCCACACTGCCGTCGGCCGCCAGGACGACGAGCGAACCCCGATGGCGGCCCTCGACGAAACCGGAACGAACGACTTCCGCGAGGACCGGGGATATGGCAGCGGCGGCGGTGCTGGAGGACATGGGGGGGCGACCTTCCGGGGCAGGACCGGCCTCTCCGAGGCGGAGCCGGCCGAATCGCGGCCTCGGGTCAGCTTCAGGTCAGCAGGTCGTCTACTTGTGCTTCACCATCACGGTACCTGCGGGCGATCTCGGTGCTGCAATCGTCCGCCGTCCGCTGGAGGAGCTGCCGGCGGCGCGAGACCTGCTGTTCGTAGCGGACGAGCCGCACCATGGCCGCGTGCAGCTCCTCGTCCGTACGGGCACCGAGGTCCGAGAGCTCGACCTCGGCGAGCATCTCGGCGGCCAGCTGCCGGGACTCCTCGCTGCGCGGTGTGGAGAGCGTGACGTGCCGGGCGGAGGAACGGTGCTGCGACGGGGCGTCCGCGAGGATCTCCGAGAGCCGGTCCACGACCGGGGACTCCGGCCCCGTACGCCGCGCCAGCTCGGCCCGCAGGATGTCGATCCGCCCGTGCAGCAGACGCCGCACATAGCTGAGGTCCGCCTCGTCGCGCTGCGAGTCACGGCGCAGGGCGCGCAGCTCCGGCAGCCCCAGCACGGCGAGATCGGGCTTCTTCCGGTCGGCCGCGAAGGCGTTGCCCGTGCTCTCGCCGGTCCGCTGAGCCGGTGGTCGTGCGGCGGAAGCGGAAGCCGTCAGCCGGCTCATCGGCATCGGTACGGGCCCGGGCGACTGCCCGGCGCCAGGTGTGCTCATGAAGTGTTCCGTCCCCTCGACCGGTGCGGCGCGCACCGCCTCTGTGCATCGTGCCACTCCTGACTGCCACCCTGCAGGTGCTCTACGCCCGTTCGGCCCCCGATAGGTTGGTCCACATGCGTGCAGTGGTGCAGAGGGTCGACGGCGCGAGCGTCGTCGTGGCGGGCCGGACGGTCGGCGAGATCGTCGGCGAAGGGCTGTGTGTGCTGGTGGGAGTCACCCACGAGGACACGGCGGACAAGGCAGCGCAGCTCGCCCGGAAGCTGTGGTCGGTCCGGATCCTCGCGGGCGAGAAATCCTGCTCCGACGTGAACGCGCCGCTTCTGGTCATCTCACAGTTCACCCTCTACGGGGACGCCCGCAAGGGCCGCCGCCCGACCTGGAACGCCGCGGCCCCCGGCGACGTCGCCGAACCCCTGGTCGACGAGGTCGTGGCGCAGCTCCGCGCCCTGGGCGCCCACGTGGAGACGGGCCGGTTCGGAGCGGAGATGCGGGTCTCGCTCACGAACGACGGCCCGTTCACGGTACTGATCGAGATCTGAGGCGGTCCGAGACGGTCCAGGACGGCCCGGGGCGGCGGCCCCGGGGCGGAGAAGGACCGCCGCGGCTGCCGCTACGGCTCTACGACGACTTCCTGCGCCGCGGCCGTGTCCCCCGCCATCAGCTCCGCGTCCACCGGCACGTTGCGCTTGACCAGCGCGAGGGCGATCGGCCCCAGCTCGTGGTGACGGGCCGAGGTGGTGACGAAGCCGAGCTGACGGCCCTCCTCGCCGTCCGCCGCGAGCCGCACCGGCGTACCGGGCGGCGGCAGCAGGACCTCGCTGCCGTCCAGGTGCAGGAAGACCAGGCGCCGCGGCGGCTTCCCCAGGTTCTGGACCCGGGCGACGGTCTCCTGGCCCCGGTAGCAGCCCTTCTGGAGGTGTACGGCGCTGCCGATCCAGCCCAGCTCGTGCGGGATGGTGCGGTGGTCGGTCTCGAAGCCCAGCCGGGGCCGGTGCGCCTCGACGCGCAGGGCCTCGTACGCCAGGATGCCGGCCGCCGGACCGTGGGCCCCGGCGTACGCCTCCAGCTCACCCCGCGGCAGGAAGAGGTCCCGGCCGTGCGGTGTCTCCCGTACGGCCACTCCCCCGGGCACGTCGGCGATGGATCCGGCCGGGAGGTGGACGACCGCGAAGTCCTCGGTGCGGTCGGCGGTCTCCACCCGGTAGAAGAACTTCATCGACTCCAGGTACGCGAGGAGATCGCCCTGCGTGCCCGGCTCGACGTGCATCCACACCGTCTCGCCGTCGTCGACGAGGTACATCGCGTGCTCGACGTGGCCGTGCGCGGTGAGGATCAGCGCCTCGGTGGCCCGGCCTGCCGGGAGCTCGCTGACGTGCTGCGTGAGCAGGAGGTGCAGCCAGCTCAGCCGGTCGTCCCCGGTGACGGTGACGACGCCGCGGTGGGACAGGTCGACGAAACCGGTGCCGCCGGCGAGCGCGCGCTGCTCGCGGAACAGGTCTCCGTAGTGCGCGGCGACGCCTTCGTCACGCCCTTCGGCGGGGACGGCGCCGGGCAGGGACAGCAAGGGGCTGGTGGGTGAGTGTCGCAGCATGCGGCCAGCCTACGACTCGGTGGTCGAAGCCTGTGCGGCGCACTTCTCACAGCGCCCGAAGATCGCGAAGTGCTTCATGTCCGTCTCGAAGCCGAACGTCTCGCGCAGTTTGGCGGTGAAGTCGGCGGCGATCTCGATGTCGGCCTCGATCACGTGCGTACAGTCGCGGCACACCAGGTGGATGTGGTGGTGACGGTCCGCCAGGTGGTACGTCGGGGCTCCGTGCCCCAGATGGGCGTGGCTGACCAGCCCCAGCTCCTCCAGGAGCTCCAGGGTCCGGTACACCGTGGAGATGTTCACGCCGGACGCGGTTTTGCGCACCTCGACGAGGATGTCGTCGGGCGTCGCGTGTTCCAGGGCGTCCACGGCCTCCAGGACGAGCTGGCGCTGGGGCGTCAGCCGGTAGCCGCGCTGCCGCAGGTCGCTTTTCCAGTCGGTGCTCACCACGTGCCCAGTGTAGGCAGCGCGGCGAGCGACCGAAGGTGCGTACGGCCTACTTGAAGAAGGCGATTCCGTCGTCGGGCAGGTCCTTGAGGTCCTTCGCCCACTCCCTCGGGTCGACGACCTTCTTCAGGTGCGCCGACATGTAGGGGCGCAGCTCGACGTCCGGGGTCGCCTTCTCGCCGACCCACATCAGGTCGCTCTTGACGTAGCCGTAGAGACGCTTGCCGCCGGTGTACGGCCCCGAGGCGGCGGTACGCGCCACGGCGTCCGTCACCAGGTCGATCTGCGGCTTCTGGTCCGCCAGCTCGCCGTACCAGATCTCGACGACGCCCTGGTCGCGGATCATGACGACCTCGACCTTGCGGTCCTTGTCGATGCGCCAGTAACCGGTCTCGCTCTCCAGCGGGCGGACCTTCTTGCCCTCGCTGTCGAGCACCCAGGTGCGCGAGACGTACTCGAGGAAGTCCCGGCCGTCGTGGGAGAAGGTGACTTCCTGGCCGAAATTGGCCTTCTCGTCACCGGGGAAGTCGAAGACACCCGCGCCTTCCCAGTTTCCGAGGAGGAAGACGAGGGGGACGAGGTCCGGGTGGAGGTCGGACGGGATCTCGATCATGAGCTGCTCAGGCGATCTGTGAGGGGAGGGGTGGGTTAGCGCTGACCCTGGTAGAGCTTCTTCACGGTCAGACCGGCGAAGGCCAGAACACCGACGCAGACCAGAACCAGCAGGGCTTCGAAGAAAATCGTCAGCACGGGGGTGCTCCTTGCACGAGCGGTGGGCGGTACGGGGCCGGGCCCCAGCTTAGTCGGCGGGGCCCGGCACGGCCGTCCCGGGGCTTCAGCCGAGCAGCTGGTTCTGGAGAATCACCGACTGGTGGAAGGGCACCCCGGGGGCGCCGCCCTTCCTGGAGTGCGTGAGCAGCGCGATCGTGTCGCCGGCCTGGACGTAGGCCAGCCGGTCCTGCTCGCCGTCGTACGGCTTCTCCTCGGTGAAGAGGTACGCCATGGTGTTCTCGACCAGACCCGAGCTCGACCAGTCGGGGTCGAGCTCCAGGGCGGGCGACCCGGCGAGCGGTACGCCGCTGTCCATGCCGACGGCGAGCACGTGGTTCCTGAAGCGCTCGGCGATGCCGACCGAGTTGAACCGGAGCAGGTAGACCCGGGACGCGGTGCCGTCCGGCATGGTCCAGCCGCGTGCGGCGACATGGCGTACGGCGTAGTCGGACAGCGCGAACCCCAGCTCGCTCCGCCTGTCCTTCTCGTACACCTCCGTGAACCGCTCGGAGGCCACCCAGCCGCCGTCGAGCTCCTTGTCCTGCGTGGCGCCGGCCGGCAGAGGCAGCAGCAGTTCACGCAGGTCGGCGTGGTGGACCTCTCCCCGGTTGCCGTCGTTGAAGGGGCGCGGGGAGCCGGCCGGCAGAGCGGGCAGGGAGAGCACCGGGTAGTCCCAGCGGCCGTCGCTCCGGGTGGCCAGACCGGGCACGTCGGTACGTTCCATCGACGCGACGCCGAAGGCGGTGCCGGTCCCGACACCGCCGCACACGAGCACGGCGGCGGTCCACCGGGCGACGGCCCGAAGCGCCTTGCGCGGCGGATGGGGCGCGGCGGGGGCTTCGGCGGGCGCTTCGGCGGCCTGCTGAGCGGGGGCCGCTTCGGCGGCGGTCGCCTGCGCCGCCGCCGTGAGCTGCTCGGTCATATGTACTCCCCCGGGGACACGACGTGGTCGAGTTGTTCCTCGACCAGCCTGGTGACATCGGACTTCGAGAACGGTTCGGTGCCGGAGGCGGTGATGTCGACCATCAGCTCGCCGTCGTACGCCATGCAGAACATCCCGTCGAGGCCCGGCTCCTCCCCGGTGCCGGGCCAGCCCGTGGGCGCGGCCATGACGCAGGACGCCTTCTTGTGTCCCCCGACCTTCGGGCCCTTGGGCACGCCCAGGAAGCGGAGCAGCTCCGTCCGGAACTCGTACAGGTCGTGGACCTGCTTCTCGTCCTCGATCCGGACGATCTGGGTCTGGATGACGAGATCACCGGCGTTCGACGCGTACGACCGCACGGCGATCCCCCGCACGCCCAGCTTGTCGACCCTCCGGTCGTACTCCCGGCGGTTCTTCCCGTAGATCTCGCGCCCCTGCTCCTTGAGGAGGGCGACCGCCTGCGCGCTGCTGAGCTCACCGTCATTGCCGTACGAGCCGATGTCGGGACCGAGGCGGTACGTCTCGGGGACGGGCAGCAGGAGCTTGCTGAGCCCGGTCGAGTCCCTGCCCTTGGCGACGTCGCCGGCCGGGTCCTCGGCGGGCTTGCCGCCGGGCTCCTTCCACACCGTGGTGGGAGCGGTCACGTCGGCGGAGCCGGCGGTGTTCACGGTGTACGCCGCTCCGCCGACGAGGGCGCCCACGACCAGCACGGCGGGCAGCACCGTGCCGAACAGCCGGCGCGTCGCGCTGTTGCCCACAGGCGTCTTGTCGTTCACAGGCGTCTTGTTCACAGGCGCTCCATCTGCCGCTCGGCCAGCACGCGGATGTCGCGCTCGCTGATCCGCTTGGCGTCGAAGATGTTGATGTCGACCATGACGTCACCGCGGTGGAAGAGAGCGCGGGCGCGGTACTGGGGCAGGTAGCCGGCCCTGTTCTTGGCCGGGTAGAGCCAGTAGCGGCCGTTGCCGCTGCCCTTGAGGGCGTCGCCGGCGTTGCCGGCCCCGTCCTCGTTCTCGTCCATGTAGCCCTGCTGGCCCGCGGCGTGCCCGGCGGCGCCGTGCACGGGCCCCGGGTGGTACTGGACGAGCCGGACGTACACCTCCCGGTGCGCGGAGGGCTCCCAGGCGGCCGCCGCCATCCGGCGGAAGTCCGCGTCCACGAGCTCACCGAACATGTAGTCCGGGCTGTCGAACTCGAGGGCGTACGGCCCGATCTCCTTCCAGCCGTCCTCCAGGCCGGACATCTCCCCGTCACGCGCCCCCGCGGGCTTCGGCACGAGCAGCTTGCGCAGGTCGCCGTCCGTCCTGACGCGGCGGTCGTCCTCGGCGGGCAGCGGCTCCGGCTCCTCGCCCTCGGGCAGGGGCTTCGCCGGGTACGCCAGACCGTCCTGTGCCAGCGCGGGCAGCGGCGTCGGCGGCCGCTCGGCCTGGACCGTGTAGCCGACGGCGGTCCCGCCGACGATGCCCAGCACCGCGGCGGCGGCGATGATCAGGGACGTACGCCCGCGCGTGCGGACGCCGTGTACAGGGCTGCCGCCCTTCGCCGGAACAGCCGGCTGTTCTGGTTCCTGCTGTTCAGGAACGGTTCGCTGAGCTTCCAAGGGGGTCCCCCCACGAGACCTGAGGCGCAGGTTCCATTACCTGCGGCGCAGTACAGACCCGCGAGGGGCGACCGTGGTTGTACGGCGGCGGATTACAGTTCGGGCATGGCGAAGAAGCTCGTGATCAAGGTGACCGCCGGGGCCGACGCCCCCGAGCGGTGTTCGCAGGCGTTCACGGTGGCGGCGGTGGCCGTGGCCAGCGGGGTCGAGGTCTCGCTCTGGCTGACCGGCGAGTCCTCGTGGTTCGCGCTGCCGGGGCGCGCGGCGGAGTTCGAGCTGCCGCACGCGGCGCCGCTTCCGGACCTGATCGAGTCGATCACGGCGGCCGGGCAGATCACGCTGTGCACGCAGTGTGCGGCGCGGCGCGAGATCACCGAGAAGGACGTGATCGAGGGCGTACGGATCGCGGGCGCCCAGGTCTTCGTCAGCGAGATCATGGCGGACGGCGTCCAGTCCCTCGTCTACTGATACTGACGCCTGCCGAGCGCTCACCGACGGTGCTTCTTGCCGTCCAGCTCGTCCCACCACTCGTCGGACGTCGGGTCCCCGGACGGATCGTCCCACCAGCGGTCCTCCGGCCCCCGCCGGTTGGCGACCACCGCAGCGACCGGCGGAATGACCATGGCGACGAAGCACATCCCCACGGCCACCGGCACGGACCACAGCCGCACGAGGGCCCAGGCGGAGACGAAGAGGACGATGCATCCGCCCATCAGCAGGAAATAAGCGTGACGGCGCCGCGCGTACATACCTCCACGGTACGACCGAAGGGCCGCACCCGGTCCAGGTAAGCGTCCAACCCCCTGGGGTGCGGCCCTCCGGCCAGTGAGAAAGCGCCTCGTCAGACGGCGATCGCGACCTCCGCGAGACCGCCCGTCCGGGCGACGACCGTACGGTCGGCCGTGCCGCCCGGGACCAGCGCGCGGACGGTCCACGTGCCCTCGGCCGCGTAGAAGCGGAACTGGCCCGTGGCCGAGGTCGGGACCTCGGCGGTGAACTCGCCGGTCGAGTCCAGGAGTCGGACGTAACCGGTGACGGGCTCGCCGTCGCGGGTCACGCTGCCCTGGATGGTGGTCTCACCGGGCTTGATCGTCGAGGCGTCGGGGCCGCCGGCCTGTGCTCCACACATGTTGAATCCGTCCTTCAAGTCGCGGTCGAGAGGGGTTACTTGCTGGCGCCGAGCTCGATCGGCACGCCGACCAGCGAGCCGTACTCGGTCCACGAGCCGTCGTAGTTCTTGACGTTGTCGACACCGAGCAGCTCGTGCAGGACGAACCAGGTCAGGGCCGAGCGCTCACCGATGCGGCAGTACGCGATGGTGTCCTTGGCCAGGTCGACCTGCTCGGCCTCGTACAGGGCCTTGAGCTCTTCGTCGGACTTGAAGGTGCCGTCGTCGTTGGCGTTCTTCGACCACGGGATGTTGCGGGCGGACGGGACGTGGCCCGGGCGCTGCGACTGCTCCTGCGGGAGGTGGGCCGGGGCGAGCAGCTTGCCGCTGAACTCGTCGGGCGAGCGCACGTCGACGAGGTTCTGGCTGTCGATCGCGGCCACGACGTCGTCGCGGAAGGCGCGGATCGAGGTGTCCTGCGGCTTGGCCTTGTACTGCGTGGCCGGGCGCTCGGGGACCTCCGCGACCAGGTCGCGGGAGTCGAGCTCCCACTTCTTGCGGCCGCCGTCGAGGAGGCGGACGTCCTGGTGGCCGTAGAGCTTGAAGTACCAGAAGGCGTACGACGCGAACCAGTTGTTGTTGCCGCCGTAGAGGACGACCGTGGTGTCGTTCGCGATGCCCTTCCCGGAGAGGAGCTTCTCGAAGCCGGCCTGGTCGACGAAGTCGCGGCGGACCGGGTCCTGGAGGTCCTTGGTCCAGTCGATGCGGATCGCGTTGCGGATGTGGTTCTTCTCGTACGCCGAGGTGTCTTCGTCGACCTCGACGATGGCGACCTTCGGGTCGTCGATGTGGGCCTCGACCCAGTCTGCGTCTACCAGGACATCGCTGCGGCTCATGCTGTTCTCCTCCGGGGCAGGTGCGGCGGTTGTGCGCGAGGGGGTGTGCGGGTACGCGGAACGGGACGGCGTACGGCGGCACGGGGCGGCCCCGACTTCGACGTCGCCGGTTCGTTCGGTCGGTCGGTCGCAGGGCCGGGGAAGGCGGGCGCCGGAGGCTGTTCCGGCCAGAACCCGCTCAGACAGTGCGACAGAGCATGGCGGCGACGCGGCACAGGTCTACTGCCCGCCGCTTCGTGAGGTCCGCCTGTCGCTGCTGCATGGGACCGATCGTAGGGACGTCACGACCGGCATGTCACCGGCGTGTCGGATGGTGAGACGCGATCGTCCGCGATGTGGGACGGGGAGGGGGTGCGAGGCCGCCGTTCCAGGCGGTCGCAGGGCCCGCGCCCGTCCGCTTCCTGAGGGGCGGACGCGGGTGTCTCACTATCCGGCGAGGGCCACGTCCGTGCCGGTGACGGAGATCTTCGCCCCGCCCTTCGTCGCTTCGACCTTTTCGAGTTCCATGCCTTCGGGCAGCCCGCTGACCTGCCGGTCGAAGTCGGTCCTCTCGCGGATCATCCCCTCCAGCCCGGGGACGCCCTCGCCGGGCACCTCGTCCGCCCGCACCCGGATGGTGTCGCCGTCGGCCAGGCTCACGCTGGACAGCACACTGCGTGTGATCTTGCGGCCGAGGAGGTCGACGGATCCGGTGACCTTCACCTTGCCGTTGCCGCCGTAGGAGAGGGAGATGTCGTCCTCGGCGGCCTCGGACAGGTCCTCGTACGAGACGAGGGCCCCGCCGGTGGCGCGATCCGCCGTCGCGCCGGCGAAGTCGGTGACGCTGCCCCGCACCCTCACGTCGTGGAGCTCGGCGGTCATCTCGCTGATCCGGAGCCGGTGGCCGGCGGTGCTCGCCTCGATGCCCTTGAGGGTGACGTCGACCTGGCCGAACCGCTTGGCGGCGACCTGTGTCAGGAAGGGAAATCCCTTGATGGACACGTCTGCCGTGCCGGTCAGGCCCTGCCGGCTCTGGAGGCGCTTCGCGACCTCGGACTCGGCCATGTTGACCGCCAGGCGGTCCAGGGCGACAAAGATGCCGCCGAGGATCACGGCGACGACCAGCAGTATTCGCAGCGCACGCATTGTTTACGGATCCCCCGAGTCGACCGGCCCGCCTTGACGATCACGAGCCTACTGCCAGGCAGCGTAAGGATCAGGTGATGATCCGGCCGATCAGGTACACGGCGGGGGCCGCGGCGGTCAGGGGCAGGGCCACTCCGGCCGTCATGTGGACGAAGCGGGACGGGTAGTCGTAGCTGGCCACGCGCAGGCCGACCAGCGCGCACACCCCGGCCGCGAGCCCGATCAGAGCGCCCCCGGCGCCCACGTCCGCCGTCCCGCCGGCCGCGACCCCGGCGCCGGTGGCGGCGAGCAGCGCGACGACGACCGACGCGACGCCGGACAGCGGCAGCGCGCGGGCCAGTGCGGCGACGGCGACGGCCACGCCGCCGACGGTCACGGCCTCGGGGGCCGCCGCGAGGTGGCCCGCGGCGAGTACCGCGAGGGCGGCCGAGGTGACGGTGGCCGTCAGGCCGTACATCCGCTCGTCGGCGGGGGCGCGGTTGCGCAGCTGGAGGACGAGCGCGAGCAGCACCCAGACACCGAGCGTGCCGATGATCGCGGCGGGCGCGTGCTCGGCGCCGACGGCCAGCAGCACGATGTCGGCGGTGACGCCGCCGAGGAAGGCGAGCGCGATGCCCTGGCGGGCGGGCCACATGCCGTTGAGCCGGAACCAGCCGGCCGCGGTGACGGCCTGGAGCAGCACGAGCGGCACGAGCAGGGCGTACGGGCCGACGGCCGCCGTGCCGGCGAGCAGCAGCGAGAGTCCGGCGGTCAGGGCGGCCGGCTGCATCCCGGGCGCGATGATCGGCGACCGGCCTTCGGCGCGGGCGCGCTGGGCGGCGGTGAGCGGGGCCTCCCCTGTCCCGGCGGGACCGGAAGCCCGGGGGCGTGCGTTGCCCAGGGTGGTGGGCGCGCTGTACGCCGTGTGGTCGGTGGAGCGGGACGCGGCAGCCGGGGCCGCCGCGGGCGCGGGCGCGGGTGCCGGGGCGGGGTCGTACGCCGCCGCCGGGTAGCCGTACGCGCCGGATGCCGGGGCCGCCTGGCCGTACGCCGCCGGGTCCTGCGCGTACGGGTCGTACGCACCCTGGGCCTGCGCGTACGGGTCGTACGCGCCCGGGGCCTGCGGGTACGGGTCGTACGCACCGTTGCGGGGCGACGGGTCCGAGATGTCCGAGGGAGGGGCCGGATACGCCGGGTACGCCGGGTCGGCCGCGGACTGCTCCTGCGGCCGGTACGGCTGCTGGACCGGCTGGTACTGGGTGTCCCAGGTCGGTCCGTCCCACGTCTGGGTGTACGGCTCCTGTGCGGACGGGTGCGGCTCCTGGCGCCCGTCGCGTCCGTCGCGTCCGTCATAGGGGTACGGCTGCTGGTTGCTCATGGTGTGGGGGTCATCCTCCTGCGAACGGCGGGAGCACCTCGACCGTGCCGCCCTCGGCCAGCCGTACGGTCTCATGGGGGCGGGTGCCGACGGGGTCGCCGTCGATGAGGAACGAACACCGCTGGAGTACGCGCGTCAGCTCTCCGGGGTGCCGGTCGCGCACCGCGTCGAGCGCCTCGGCGAGCGTCCCGGCCGCGTACGGCTCCTCGGCGGTCCCGGCCGCGGCCTTGGCCGCGGCCCAGTAGCGGATGGTGCCCGCTGCCATAACGGCGCTCCTTTCGTCGGCTTCCATGATGGGCTATGCCGCCACCAGCCAGGCGCCGATGCGGGTGAGGAGCGTCTCCTCGGCCGCGTTCTCGGCGTGGCCCATGCCAGGCTCGATCCACAGTTCGCCCCGGTCGCCCGCGGCCCCGGCGAGCATGCGCGGGTGGTCCAGGGGGAAGTACGGGTCGCGGTCGCCGTGCACGACCAGCAGCGGCGTCGTACCGAGCCGGGCCGCCGCCTCGGCCGGCGGGAGCGGCACGGGGTCCCAGTCCCGGGGGTGGATCCGGGTGCGCAGCCCGACCCGTCCGACGAGCCGCCCGGCGGGGCGGGTGACCACCCAGTGCAGCCGTCGCATCGGCGCCGTGCCCCGGTAGTACCAGCGGGCGGGGGCGCTGACGGCCGCGACCGCGTCGGCGTGCGCGGACACGTGCGCGGCCGTGTTCGCTTCTGTGCGCCCCCCGTGCGCGGAGCCGCTCCCGTCCCCGTACAGCGCCGCGTGCCGGACGGCCACCGAGCCGCCCATCGAGAAGCCCACCGTGGCCACCTTCCCGTGCCCCAGCGAGCGCGCCCAGCGGACCGCCGCCGCCAGGTCGAGGACCTCGCGGTCGCCGACCGTGGAGCGCCCGCCGGAGCCGCCGTGGCCCCGGAACGAGAACGTGATCACGGCTGCGTACTGCCGGAACACCTGGGCCGCGCGCCGTACCGCGGGCCGGTCCAGGGAGCCCGTGAAGCCGTGTGCGACGACGATCGCGGGGCCGTCGGTCCCGCCGCCCGGCGACGGCTCGTACAGCGCCTCGACACGCACCCCGTCGTCCGCCCGCAGAACCGTGCGCCGGGCCCCGTGCGTGATCAAGGGAACAGGTGATCTGCGGAACTGGTCCTCCGGCACGGAACTCATGTGAGCTATTGTGCTGGGCATAGGACCTGGGCAACGTTGCCCCCGGGTCCTTTTGTGTTTTCTGACCGTTGTTACGGACAGATGACGCGGTGCGGTCCCAGGGCGCGGAACCGCACCGGACGAAGTACGAAGTACGAAGTACGAGGAACGAAGTACCACGTACGAAGCAGTGCCGCATACGTCCTCGCAGGGACCGAGGAGGAACCGACGTAATGGGCGAGCGAACCGTGCATGACCGGACGACCCGGGCAGGTGGCCGACGATGAGTTCTCTGCTGCTCCTGACCAATGCCCTCCAGCCGTCGACGGAGGTGCTCCCCGCCCTCGGCCTGCTTCTGCACAGTGTGCGGGTGGCCCCCGCCGAGGGCCCGGCCCTCGTCGACACCCCCGGTGCCGACGTCATACTGATCGACGGCCGACGCGACCTCCCGCAGGTCAGGTCGCTGTGCCAGCTGCTGCGGTCCACCGGACCCGGCTGCCCGCTGATCCTCGTCGTGACGGAGGGCGGCCTGGCGGCCGTCACCGCCGACTGGGGCATCGACGACGTACTGCTCGACACCGCGGGTCCGGCCGAGGTCGAGGCGCGGCTGCGGCTCGCGACGGGCCGCCGGCAGATCACCTCCGACGACTCCCCGATGGAGATCCGCAACGGCGACCTGTCGGTCGACGAGGCGACGTACAGCGCGAAGCTGAAGGGACGGGTCCTGGACCTGACCTTCAAGGAGTTCGAGCTGCTGAAGTACCTGGCGCAGCACCCCGGCCGGGTCTTCACCCGCGCACAGCTCCTCCAGGAGGTGTGGGGCTACGACTACTTCGGCGGTACGCGCACGGTCGACGTGCACGTACGGCGGCTGCGCGCGAAGCTCGGCCCCGAGCACGAGTCGCTGATCGGGACCGTACGCAACGTGGGCTACCGCTTCGTGACCCCCGAGAAGGTCGAGCGGGCGGCTGCCGAGGAAGTCCGGGCCAAGACCGGGCGGGAAGCGGCGCCCGAGACCGTCACCCGTGTGGCGGACACCGCTCCGGACGCCGCCGCGGACGCCACCCCCCGGGAGGAAGCCGCCGTACGGCCTGCCCAGCGGTAGGTCACCCCGCGTAGACTGCCGCGCGTGGCCAAGGTGACGCGGGACGATGTGGCGCGACTGGCGGGGACTTCGACCGCGGTCGTCAGTTACGTCATCAACAACGGACCCCGGCCGGTCGCCCCGGCCACGCGCGAGCGTGTCCTCGCCGCGATCAAGGAACTCGGCTACCGGCCGGACCGGGTCGCGCAGGCCATGGCGTCCCGCCGCACCGACCTCATAGGCATGATCGTCCCCGACGCGCGGCAGCCGTTCTTCGCGGAGATGGCGCACGCGGTCGAACAGGCCGCCGCCGACCGCGGGAAGATGGTCCTCGTCGGCAACTCCGACTACCGCGACGAGCGCGAGGTCCACTACCTGCGGGCCTTCCTCGGCATGCGGGTCTCCGGTCTGATCCTGGTCAGCCAGGGCCCGAGCGAGTGGGCGGCCGCCGAGATCGAGGCGTGGGACGCGCGCGTGGTGCTGCTGCACGAGCGGCCCGAGACGATCGACGACGTGGCGGTCGTCACGGACAACATCGGCGGCGCGCAGCTCGCCACCCGCCACCTCCTGGAGCACGGTCATCCGTACGTCGCCTGCCTGGGCGGCATGGAGTCGACGCCCATGGTCGGCGACCCGGTGGCCGACCACGTCGTGGGCTGGCGCCGGGCGATGCGGGAATCGGGGCGGTCCACCGAGGGCCGCCTCTTCCAGGCTCCGTACAACAGGTACGACGCGTACCAGGTCGCCCTGAAGCTGCTCGCGGGGCCGGACCGGCCGCCCGCGATCTTCTGCTCCACGGACGACCAGGCGATCGGTGTGCTGCGGGCCGCGCGTGAGCTGCGCATCGACGTACCGGGCGAGCTGGCGGTGGCCGCCTTCGACGACGTGAAGGAAGCGGCGCTCACCGATCCGCCGCTGACGACGGTGTACTCCGACCGGCCGGCGATGGCGCGGGCGGCGGTGGACCTGGTGCTGGACGATTCGCTGCGGGTGGCGGGGTCGCGGCGCGAGCGGCTGAAGCAGTTCCCGTCGGCGCTGGTGGTGCGCCGCTCCTGCGGCTGCCCGGCGACGTAGCTCTCCTCATGCCGTAGCTCTCTTTATAAGGGGCATACGCGGTTCTGTCGGGCTTCTCAGCGGCTCCTCAGACGGTTCTCATGAGCGCCGACCAAGCTCTGGGACATGACCGAGAGCCCCCGCCGCAGCGGCGAGTACCCCGAGCCCGAGCAGCAGCCCTCCTTCGTCCCCCGGCAGCGCGCCGGGGACGGCGCCGGGTCCGAGGCACCGGCGTACGGCGCCGCGTATCCGCCGCCGCCCGCGTACGCGCCTCCTGTCGCCGCGCCCCCGGCCGCGCCCCGGCGGGCCCGGCGGCCCGTGGCGCTGCTGGCGGCGGTCGCCATCGTCGCCGCCGCGATCGGCGGCGGCACGGCGGCCTTCGCGGAGCGCCTGGCCGGCCCGGACCCCGTCACCGGCGGCAACGGCGTCAGCGGTACGACCGTCTCGCAGAGCAGCAAGGGCACCGTCGCCGGGGTCGCGCAGGCCGTGAGCCCGAGCATCGTGGAGATCAGCGCGACGTCGGCCTCCGGCGCCTCCACCGGCTCCGGGGTGATCATCACCGCCGACGGCGAGATCATCACGAACAACCACGTCGTCTCGGGCGCCTCCTCCGTCAAGGTCGAGCTGAGCAGCGGCAGAACGTACACCGCCGATGTCGTCGGCACCGACCCCGACAAGGACCTCGCCCTCATCGAGCTCCGGGGCGCGAGCGGTCTGAAGGCGGCGACGCTCGGGGACTCCGACGACGTCGAGGTCGGCGACGAGGTGGTGGCGATCGGCTCGCCCGAGGGCCTGACCGGGACGGTGACCAGCGGAATCGTCTCGGCACTGGACCGGGACGTGACCGTGTCGAAGGACGGGAGCCCGGGCCAGGAACAGCAGGAACAGCAGGAACAGCAGGGGCAGAGCGGCGGCCAGTGGCCGTTCGAGTTCGGCGGGCGGCAGTTCAACGGCGACACCGGCTCGTCGAAGACGACGTACAAGGCGATCCAGACCGACGCCTCCCTCAACCCCGGCAACTCCGGCGGCGCCCTCATCAACATGGACGGCGAGATCATCGGCATCAACTCCGCGATGTACGCCCCGAGCGGTGCCAGCGGTTCCGCTTCCGGCAGCGTCGGCCTCGGCTTCGCCATCCCCGTCGGCACGGTCAAGGCCGACCTGGACGGGCTCCGCGCCGGGGGCGACAGCTGACGTCCGTACCGTGCGAGGCTGAAGGCGATCCACGGGCCACGGGCCCGCGCCAGCCATCGCGCAGCGACCACAGACAGGCCGAGGAAGACCGATGAACAGCCCCGCCGAGCGCATCCTGATCGTCGACGACGAGCCCGCCGTGCGCGAGGCACTCCAGCGCAGTCTCGCCTTCGAGGGGTACGGGACGGAGGTCGCCGTCGACGGCGTCGACGCGCTCGCCAAGGCGGCGTCGTACGCACCGGACCTGATCGTCCTCGACATCCAGATGCCCCGCATGGACGGCCTGACCGCGGCCCGCCGCATCCGCTCGTCCGGCGACACCCTCCCCATCCTGATGCTCACCGCCCGCGACACGGTCGGCGACCGCGTGACCGGGCTCGACGCGGGCGCCGACGACTACCTGGTGAAGCCGTTCGAACTGGACGAGCTGTTCGCCCGCATCAGGGCGCTGCTGAGGCGCAGCGGGTACGCCGCCGGGGCGGCGGCCGGCGAGGAGGCGCCGGGGCACGTCCTGTCCTTCGCCGACCTGCGGATGGACCTCGCGACGCGCGAGGTGACGCGGGGCGGCCGGCCGGTGGAGCTGACCCGTACCGAGTTCACGCTGCTGGAGATGTTCCTCGCGCACCCGCGCCAGGTGCTGACGCGCGAGCAGATCCTCAAGGCGGTGTGGGGCTTCGACTTCGAGCCCACCTCGAACTCCCTGGACGTGTACGTGATGTACCTGCGCCGCAAGACCGAGGCGGGCGGCGAGCCGCGCCTGGTGCACACGGTGCGGGGGGTCGGGTACGCGCTGCGGGGCGGTGAGGCGTGAGCGGTGCGCCGGCGCCGGCGCCGGCGTCACTGCGCAGGTTCCGCGCACTGCCGCTGCGGTCCCGGCTGGCGCTGCTGACGGCCACGGCGGTGGCGGTCGCGGTGGCGGCGGTCGCGGCGGCGTGCTGGTTCGTGACGAAGGCTCAGCTCCAGGAGCAACTGGACGACTCGCTGCGGGGCGCGAAGTTCGACGAGAAGGCGACCGGAGACCTGCTGGCGTCCTGCCTGAGCGGCGGAGCCCTGCCGGCCCCGGTGTTCCCCAGCGAGTACTCCGTGCAGATCGTGGCGGCGTCGGGCCGGACCTGTACCGCCCCGAGGTCCTCACCGATCCCCGCGCAGCGCGACGACATCGCCGTGGCGAGCGGGTTGCGGGACGACGCGCTGCACACGACGGCCGACAAGGCCGGCACGCGGATGCGTGTCCACACCCGGCCGCTGGGCCGGATCGCCGGCACCGGCCCCGCCGCCGACCGGTTCGCGCTCTCCGTGGCCCGCCCGGAGAGCGAGATCGACGAGCCGCTCGGCTCCCTCGCCTGGGTGCTGCTCACCGTGTCCGGGATCGGTGTCGTCGGCGCCGGCGCCGCCGGCCTCTGGGTCGCCCGCGCGGGCCTGCGCCCCGTCGACAAGCTCACCGGCGCCGTCGAGCACGTGGCGCGCACGGAGGACCTGACCGTACGCATCCCGGTGGAGGGCGAGGACGAGATCGCCCGCCTCTCGCGCTCCTTCAACGCCATGACCACCGCCCTCGCGTCCTCCCGCGACCGCCAGGCGCAGCTGATCGCCGACGCGGGCCACGAGCTGCGGACCCCGCTCACGTCCCTGCGTACGAACGTGGAGCTGCTGGCCCGCAGCGACGAGACGGGGCGGGCCATCCCGCCCGCCGACCGGGCCGCGCTCATGGCGTCCGTCAAGGCGCAGATGACCGAACTGGCGTCGCTGATCGGCGACCTCCAGGAGCTCGCGCGGCCCGACACGGCCGACCAGGGCAGCCCGCCGAGGATCGTCGCGCTGCACGAGATCGCGGCCGCCGCGCTGGAGCGCGCCCGGCTGCGCGGCCACGGGCTGACGATCGAAGCGGACCTCTCCCCCTGGTACGTACGGGCCGAACCGGCGGCGCTGGAGCGGGCGCTGGTCAACGTCCTGGACAACGCGGTGAAGTTCAGCCCGCCGGGCGCCGCGGTGGACGTGACCCTGGACCGGCACGGCGAACTGACGGTGCGCGACCACGGCCCCGGCATCCCGGACTCCGAACTCCCGCACGTCTTCGAACGCTTCTGGCGCTCGCCGTCCGCCCGGTCCCTGCCGGGTTCGGGGCTCGGCCTGTCCATCGTGGCCCGTACGGTCCAGCAGGCGGGCGGCACGGTCGCGCTGCGGCGCCCGGCGGACGGGGGCGGCGGCACGGAGGCCGTGATCAGGCTGCCGGGCGCACCGGTACCACCGCCCGGCACCGGCTAGACCTCCGCGGGAAGCGTCCTCGCGGCGCCGTCCGGCCCCGGCGGCAGCGGTGCGGGGCGGCACCCGGACCGGGTGCCGCCCCGCTGGGCCGTGCCGTGCTGTGCTGTGCCGTGCCTACTTCACGATCGTGATCCGGTCGGCGGCCGGGGGCGTGATCGGTGCGGAGGCGCTGGAGTTCTTCGCCAGGTAGGCGTTGAAGACGTCCAGGTCGGAGGCGCCCACCAGCTTGTTCTTGTGCTCCTTGAAGACCGGGAAGCCGTCGCCGCCGCCCGCGAGGAACTCGTTCATCGCGACGCGGTACGTCTTCGCCGGGTCGAGCGGGGTGCCGTTCAGCTTCACCGAGGCGACGTCGACGCGGGCGGCGCCCGTCTTCGTCATGTCGAGGGTGTACGTGAAGCCCTTCGACACCTGGAGGATCTTCGGCGAGGCCTCGTTGCCGCCGCTGACCTGCTGCTGGAGCGCGGTGACGAGCTGGGCGCCGGTCAGGTCGACGACGTTCATCATGTTGGTGAACGGCTGGACGGTGAACGCCTCGCCGTACGTCACGACTCCGTCGCCCTCACCGCCGCTCGCCTTGAAGACGAGGTCGGAGCGGATCCCGCCCGGGTTCATGAAGGCGATCTGCGCGCCGCCCTTGTCGGCCGGGGCCAGGCCCTCCAGCTGCGCGTCCGCGATCAGGTCGCCGAGCGGCTTCTCGGGGGCCGTGGAGCCGCGTCCGTTGATGTCGGCGGCGATGAAGCCCTGCGGCTTGCTCGCGATCGGGGCGGCCAGCGCGTTCCAGCGGCCGATCAGCGAGGTCATGTCCGGGGCCCAGATCCTGGCCTGCTCCTGGTCGCGGACGACGATGTGGTTCGCGCTCTCGACACCCGTACGCACGATGTCCTTGGTGCGGCGGTCGTAGGTGAGCGTGGTGTCCGTGTAGAGCTTGCCGTACGAGGACGCCGAGGTGACCATGCGCGGCTTGCCGGCCGGGTCGGGGACGGTGCAGACGTACGCCTGGTGGGTGTGGCCCGTCACCAGCGCGTCGACCTTCGGCGTGATGCCCTTGGCGATGTCGACGATCGGACCGGAGATGCCGTCGCCGGCGCCCGGTGAGTCGCAGTCGTAGTCGTACGACGAGGAGGCCGGCGAGCCGCCCTCGTGGATGAGCGCGACGATCGACTTGACGCCCCGGCGGTCGAGCTCCTTGGCGTACTTGTTGACCGTCTCGATCTCGTCGTGGAACTTCAGGCCCTTGATGCCGTTCTCGGTGACGATCCCCGGAGTGCCCTCCAGGGTCACGCCGATGAAGCCGATCCTGACGCCCTTCCTCTCCCACACCGTGTACGGCTTGAGGATCGGCTTGCCGGTCTTCTCGTTCGTCACGTTCGCGGCGAGGTAGGGGAAGTCCGCGCCCTCGAACTCCTTGCCCTTCTCGAAGCAGCCCTCGACCGGGTGGCAGCCGCCGTTCTGCATGCGGGCCAGCTCGGTGGCGCCCTCGTCGAACTCGTGGTTGCCGACGGCCGACACGTCGAGGTCGAGCTTGTTCAGCGCCTCGATCGTGGGCTCGTCGTGGAAGAGCCCGGACATCAGCGGGCTGGCGCCGATCATGTCGCCGCCGGCCGCGGTGACGGAGTACCGCTCGCCCTGGCGCGCCTTGCGCAGCGCGGTCGCCAGGTGCTCGACGCCGCCGGCCGGGACCGCCTTCACCGTCCCGTCGGGCTGCGTCTCGTTGACCGTGCCGGCCGAGCCCGCCGGGGGCTCCAGGTTCCCGTGCAGGTCGTTGAAGGAGAGCAGCTGTACGTCCACGGTCCGCGAGGGCTTCGGCTTGTGGTGCCCGCCGCCGGCTGCCCGGTCGCCTTCCTGCGCGCCGGCCGGCATCGCCGCGACGAGGGCGCCGAGGGTGGCGAGACCGGCGGCCGAGGCGAGCACGCGCCGGGTCGCGCGGTGGGTGCGGGTGGTGCGAGGGTTCGCTGACATCTGTCCCCTTGTGAGTTCAGCGTGACGGACGAACCGCAGCCTAAAGTCAACGCGCGTAGCGCAACAGGGGGTGACGGGTTACAAGGTGGTTGCCTTCGGCCGTACATCGGCTTCCGCCCGGCCGTCGCCCGTACGGCGGAACTCTTCCGTCACGGAACGCGATGGGACGGGCGGACGGGCGGGCCGGGTGGACGGGCGGGGCGGACGGGCCGGCCGGGCAACTCCGCGCGCGGGGACGGCGGGAGCGCGGCCGGGTACGCCCGGCACGGGGAGCAGTTCGGCCGATCGACGGGGACCGGATCCGTCCGGCGCCCTCTCGCACCACCGTCGCCGTACGCTCGTACCCATGACGACTGACCCCGCCACCCCCGCCTTCCTCAGGAAGATCCAGACCCTCGACGCGCTCACCGAGGAGCAGGCCCAGGAGGTCCTGGCGCTCCTCGACGAGGCCGCCCGCGCGGACGGCGTGCAGGCCGTCTCCGAGCAGGGCCGGCTTCAGCTGCGCGGCGGACACCGGGAAGGCGTCCGGCACTTCCTGCTGTACGTCGGCGAAGGGCCCCTCCTCGGATACGCGCAGCTGGAGGACACCGACCCCGTCGAGGCGCCGGCCGCCGAGCTCGTCGTGCACCCCGCGCACCGCGGCGCCGGGCACGGCCGCACGCTCGGAACGACCGTGCTGGACGCGTCGGGGAAGCGGCTGCGGGTCTGGGCGCACGGCGGGAAGGCGTCGGCGCGCCACCTCGCCCAGGTCCTCGGGCTCACCCTCTTCCGCGAACTGCGCCAGATGCGGCGGCCCTTGAGCCCGCTGGACATCCCCGAGCCGGTGTATCCGGCGGGGGTCGGGGTCCGCACCTTCGTGCCGGGACAGGACGACGCCGCCTGGCTCGCCGTGAACGCGGCGGCGTTCGCCCACCACCCCGAGCAGGGCGGGATGACGCAGCGCGACCTGGACGACCGCAAGGCCGAGCCGTGGTTCGACCCGAAGGGCTTCTTCCTGGCCGAGCGGGGCGGCGAACTCGTCGGCTTCCACTGGACGAAGGTGCACGCCGAGGAGCAGCTCGGCGAGGTGTACGTCGTCGGCATCCGCCCCGACGCGCAGGGCGGCGGCCTCGGCAAGGCCCTGACCGCGACCGGCCTGCGGCACCTGGCGGCGCAGGGACTGCCGACCGCGATGCTGTACGTCGACGCGGACAACACGGCGGCGGTGACGGTGTACGAGCGGATCGGCTTCACCACGCACGAGACGGACCTGATGTACCGCACGGAGTCGTGACGCAGCCGTAGCCCGCGACGCGGCAACGGGCAAGGGGGCGGCGTCCGTCGAGGGCTCGCTCACCGTGCTCGGCACCGGCCCGGCGACGGCCCGCGACCGCATCGCGTACGTCGCGCGGGAGAAGCCGCTCCACCCGCGGCCCACCGTCGCCGGCACCCCGCGCCCGGGCGAGCCGACGGCCGGCCTGCCCCCCATAGCCCCAAGGGCAGGGGAGGCGCCCCCTTGCCCGGCACCAGTTGACGGCCACGCTGCTGGCCGAGGCCGTCGGACACGGCACGACCGTCGTGATGTCGTCGCACATCATCGGTGAACTCGCGGACGCCTGCGACCGTCTCCTGCTCGTCTCCGGCGGCCGCACCCGGCTCGGCGGCGGGACCGGCGACCTGGTCGGCGCGCACGCCCCGGTGACCGGCCCGGCCCCGGCGGAGGGCCTGGCCCCGCACACCGTCGTCCGAGGCCCGCGCCACCGGGCGCGGGAACACCGCCCCGATCCGCCCCGACGGCCCGGTCGTCGCCCGCGAGCTGGAGTCGGGGCTGCACCGCCCGGCCTGGACCCGGTCCGTCTCCCCCGCGCGCCGGCTCACGTCCGAGCTCGCGACCGCCGCGACGCTCGCCCTCAGGCGTCTTCCGGCTCGTCGCGTACTGCCTGCCCGGTGTCGCCGTGGGCGCGCCCGCCGGCCTGCTCGTACGCCGCACCCTGCTCGCCGTGTCGGTCACCGGCGAGGTCACCGGCGCCGTGCTGATGGTCATGGGCAGCCTGCGGTGGAGCCTGATTCCGGTGCGTACGGTCACCGGACCCGGTGAACAGTCCAGGGGCCAGGACATGCCCCTGGACGCCTTCATGACGGACATGGGGACGCGCCACGCCGCCGTGGCCGCCTGCGCCGCCTTCCGGGTACTGCGCCGCCGCGCGGCCTGACGGGACGGGCGGGTCGCACAGGTCGCACGGGGCCCGGGGAAACGCATCCCGGGCCCCGGTGGTCGCATCCTGCATGTCATGTCTCCGTTACCGCGCATTCAGACACGCTTGCGACCCTCTCGGAATGCAGCCCGCTGTGCCACCCTCCTCCCCGAACGGGAGAGCCTCCCGCACATCACCCTTCTTCGGCGCGCCCGGGGACCCTCACGCGCGGAACAATGGGTTCATGAGCCAGCAGCCGAGCGCCGATGTCCCTGTCCAGCATGCTCAGCCGTCCGTCGGTGCCATCGCCGCGCACCGCCCGCACACCCTGGCCGGATCGCCGGTGACCAACCTGGACCCCGACATCGACGCGGATCCGGATGCGTACGTGGAGTACGCGGAAGGCTCCGAGGCGGACGTCGAGCTGCCGCAGGGCCGCTTCCTCGACCGGGAGCGCAGCTGGCTGGCGTTCAACGAACGGGTGCTCGAACTCGCCGAGGACCCGGCCACCCCGCTCCTCGAACGAGCGAACTTCCTCGCCATCTTCGCCTCGAACCTGGACGAGTTCTTCATGGTCCGCGTCGCCGGCCTGAAGCGCCGCATCGCGACCGGCGTCGCCACCCGGTCCGCGTCCGGCCTCCAGCCCCGCGAGGTCCTGGAGCTGATCTGGACCCGCTCGCGCGAGCTCATGGCCCGGCACGCCGCCTGCTTCCAGCAGGACATCTGCCCCGCCCTCGCCGACGAGGGCGTGCACCTCATCCGCTGGCCCGACCTGACCGAGAAGGAGCAGGCGCGCCTGTTCACGCTCTTCCGGCAGCAGATCTTCCCGGTCCTGACCCCGCTCGCGGTGGACCCCGCGCACCCCTTCCCGTACATCTCGGGGCTCTCCCTCAACCTCGCGGTCGTCGTGCGCAACCCGGTCAGCGGCCACCGCCACTTCGCGCGCGTCAAGGTCCCGCCGCTGCTGTCCCGCTTCCTGGAGGCGTCGCCGCAGCGGTACGTACCTCTCGAGGACGTCATCGCCGCGCACCTCGAAGAGCTCTTCCCGGGGATGGAGGTGCTCGCGCACCACATGTTCCGGGTGACCAGGAACGAGGACCTCGAAGTCGAGGAGGACGACACCGAGAACCTCCTCCAGGCCCTGGAGAAGGAGCTCATGCGGCGCCGCTTCGGCCCGCCGGTGCGGCTCGAGGTCGAGGAGTCCATCGACCCGTACGTCCTCGACCTGCTCGTGCGCGAGCTGAAGATGTCGGACGCCGAGGTGTACCCGCTGCCCGGGCCGCTGGACCTGACCGGCCTGTTCGGGATCGCGGCGCTGGACCGGCCGGAGCTGAAGTTCCCGAAGTACATCGCGGGCACGCACCGCGACCTCGCCGAGGTCGAGTCGGCGTCCGCGCCGGACGTGTTCGCCGCGCTGCGCGAGCGCGACGTCCTCCTGCACCACCCGTACGACTCCTTCTCCACCTCCGTGCAGGCCTTCCTGGAGCAGGCGGCGGCCGACCCGGACGTGCTGGCGATCAAGCAGACGCTGTACCGGACCTCGGGCGATTCGCCGATAGTGGACGCCCTGATCGACGCCGCCGAGTCCGGCAAGCAGGTCCTGGTCCTCGTCGAGATCAAGGCCCGCTTCGACGAGCAGGCCAACATCAAGTGGGCGCGCAAGCTGGAGGAGTCCGGCTGCCACGTCGTGTACGGGCTCGTCGGCCTCAAGACCCACTGCAAGCTCTCCCTGGTGGTCCGGCAGGAGGGCGAGACCCTGCGCCGCTACTCGCACGTCGGCACGGGCAACTACCACCCCAAGACGGCCCGCCTCTACGAGGACCTGGGCCTGCTCACCGCCGACCCGCAGGTCGGCGCGGACCTCTCCGACCTCTTCAACAGGCTCTCCGGCTACTCGCGCCGCGAGACGTACCGCCGGCTGCTCGTCGCGCCCAAGTCGCTGCGGGACGGCCTGGTCGCCCGTATCAACAAAGAGGTCGCGCACCACCAGGCGGGCCGTCCCGCGTACGTGCGGTTCAAGGTCAACTCGATGGTGGACGAGGCGATCATCGACGCCTGCTACCGGGCGGCGAAGGCGGGCGTTCCGGTCGACATCTGGGTACGCGGGATCTGCGCGATACGCCCCGGGGTCGCCGGCCTCTCGGAGAACATCCGGGTCCGGTCCATACTCGGCCGCTTCCTCGAACACTCACGGATCTTCGCCTTCGGCAACGGCGGCGAGCCCGAAGTCTGGTTCGGCAGCGCCGACATGATGCACCGCAACCTCGACCGCCGCATCGAGGCACTGGTCCGGGTCACCGACCCGGTCCACCGCGCGACCCTGAGCCGGCTGCTGGAGACCGGCATGTCCGACGCCACGTCCTCCTGGCACCTCGGCCCCGACGGCAACTGGACGCGGCACGCGACGGACGCCGAGGGACAGCCACTGCGGCACGTACAGGAAATGCTCATAGAGGCCCGGAGGCGCCGGCGTGCAACACCGTGACACCGCATCCCGACCCCGAACCCGTCCCCGGCCGGACACCGGCCCCGTCCTCCCGGCGGCGGGGAGCGAGGCGCTGCCCCCCGAGGACCTGTCCAGCCGGCTGCGCGCACAGGAACTCCAGGCCGGCGACCTCCTGGCCCGTGATCTCCTGGCCCCGTACCTCCACTCCCGGGCCTCGGACTTCCTGCGCTCCCTGCGCCTGCACCGCGAGAGCGGCCAGGATCCGCAGGGGGCGGCGGACGCGGCCGAGGCGACCCGCGCGCTGCGCGGCGCGGCGCGCCGGATCAGCGGGACGCTGCACACGTTCCGGCCCCTGACCGACACGGGATGGGCGGACACCCTGCGCGGCGAGCTGGCCTGGCTGTCGGGCACCCTGGCCCGCGAGCACGCCTACGCGGGGCGCCTGAACCGGCTGCTGGAGGCGCTGAACCGGCTCTCGGGCGCGGGCGGCGGGACCTCCGCGGCGCCGGGGGCCCACGAGAGCACGGCGTCGCGGGCGCAGCCGGCCGGGACGCTGACCGTGGGCGCCGCGCGGGCCGGCGCGCTGCTGGAGCGGCAGCTGACCCTGGCCAGGACGCGGGCGCACTCGGCCGCGCTGCAGGCGCTGGGCTCCTCGCGGTTCCACGCGGTCGCCGACGCCGTGGCCTTACTGGCCTCGGACGTTCCGCTCGGCCCCGCCGCCGCCGCGCCCGCCGCCGAGGTGCTCGCACCGCTCGCGGTGGGCGCCGAGCAGCGGCTCAAGGAGGCGGTGGCCGCGCTTCCGCTGGGGCGCGCGGCGCATCCGTACAACGCGGAGGCGCTCGTCCACGGCCTGGCCGCCACGCCCACGAGCGAGGCGCAGGACGCCCCCTGGCACCAGGTACGGCTCCTCCTGCGCCTGCACCACTACGCGCAGGAGACCTTCGCGGTCCCCACCGCCCCCACCGGCACGTGCCTCGCCGCGCAGGCGCTCGACCGCCACCGGGACGCGGCGGAGGCGGCCGGCGCGGCGGCGTCGGCGGCCCGCACCCCGCGCATCGCCCCGGCGACGGCGTACGCCCTGGGTGTCCTCCACGCCGACCAGCGCCACGAGGTCGAGGCGGCCCGCTTCGCCTTCCAGCAGGTGTGGCAGCGGACGACGGCGACAGCGCCGTGACCGGCACGGCCGGCGCCCCGGACCCGGACCCCGTGCTCGCCGCGGGCTGCGTGCTGTGGCGCCGGTCGCCGCCCGACGGCGCTCCCCGGGCTCCCGGCTCCGTTCGCGCGGAGGAGGCGCCGTGGGAGATCTGCCTCGTGCACCGGCCCAAGTACGACGACTGGTCGCACCCCAAGGGCAAGCTCAGGGCCCGGGAGGACGCCAGGGACGCGGCGGTCCGCGAAGTGCGGGAGGAGACCGGCATGACCTGCGCCACGGGGCCGGAACTGCCCACGGTCCGCTATACGGTCGACGGCCGCCCCAAGGTGGTCCGTTACTGGGCGGCGGAGGCCACCGGCGGTTCGTTCGAGCCGAGCGACGAGGTGGACCGCGTGCTGTGGCTGCGTCCCGGTGCGGCGCGAAGGCAACTGACGCGGGACAGGGACAGGGATCTGGTCGCCGCCCTTCTCCGTGTCCTGCGCGCGGGCCGGGAAGAGCGGGCACCCGTCGACTGACCCACTGATCCGCCCGGTGTCCGGCGGGCAGTGGCCGGAACGGCGAGAGCGAACGAGCCGAAGGACCGGCAGTAAACACCGCGTAGCGGAGCATAACCCCGCGTTCCGGGCATCACTCGCAGAGGGAAGCCCCCTGGCCGCCGATCCGCACCCCACTCCGCCCCTCTCCCGCCGCGAGGCGCCCCCGCACACCACACCGTTCGGCACGGTTCACCTCCCGTTCACTCTCCCCCGTCGGCGGCTTCACCTGTTCTGCCTAATTTCGGACGTACGCGGTGCGAGGCACGTCGCAGGACGCCGCCCCACTGGGTAGCTGGGACCCGAGAACACCTACCTCTTCGCACGCCGCCACCACACAGGACCGGCGGCTCCTGGAAGGAACACCCGAACAGTGAAGCTTCAGCGCAAGAACCGGCTTCGCGCCACCGCGCTCGGCGCCCTCGCCGTCTCCGGCGCCCTGGTCCTCACGGCGTGCGGCTCGGACGACAACAGCGGGTCCACCGGCGGTGCCGGCGAGACCAAGGCCGCCAGCAACATCACGTGCGACGACGCCAAGGGCCAGCTCCTCGCGGCCGGTTCGACCGCCCAGAAGAACGCCATGGACCTCTGGGTCAAGAACTTCCAGGCCGCCTGCGAAGGCGTGGAGATCAACTACCAGGCCATCGGCTCCGGTGGCGGCATCACCAAGTTCAACCAGGGCCAGGTCGCCTTCGCCGGTTCCGACTCGGCGCTCAAGCCCGAGGAGGTCGCCGAGTCGAAGAAGATCTGCAAGGGCGGCCAGGGCATCAACCTGCCGATGGTCGGCGGCCCGGTCGCCATCGGCTACAACCTGGAGGGCGTCGACGACCTCGTCCTCGACGCCAAGACGCTCGCGAAGATCTTCGACAACAAGATCACCAAGTGGAACGACCCGGCGATCGCCAAGCTCAACCCGGACGCCAAGCTCCCGTCCAGCACGATCCAGGCCTTCCACCGCTCGGACGAGTCCGGTACGACCCAGAACCTGGGCAAGTACCTGAGCACGGCCGCCGAGAAGGACTGGACGTACGACCCGAAGTCGAAGTCGTGGCCCGCCAAGGGCGGCCAGGCCGCCAACGGCTCCTCCGGCGTCGTCTCCAACGTCAAGGACACCAACGGCGCGATCGGCTACTTCGAGCTGTCCTACGCGACCGCCAACAAGCTGAACACCGTCAAGATCGACACCGGCGCCTCCGCCCCGGTCGAGGCCACCACGGACAACGCCTCCAAGGCCATCGCCGCCGCGAAGGTCGAGGGACAGGGCAAGGACCTCGCCCTGTCGCTGGACTACGCCACCAAGGCCGAGGGTGCCTACCCGATCGTCCTGGTGACGTACGAGATCGCCTGTGACAAGGGCAACAAGGCCGAGACCCTGTCCACCCTGAAGGCGTTCCTGAACTACGCCGCCAGCGAGGACGGCCAGAAGGTCCTGGCCGACGCCGGCTACGCGCCGATCCCGGCCGAGATCGCGGCCAAGGTCCGCGAGACCATCCCCACCCTCTCCTGACCCCGGGCGTGGCCGGCCCCGCCGCCCGGCCCGCGAAGAGTTCGGGCACCGGGATCTGTGCCAGGCCGGTGTAGACGTTGAGCCCTTCGAT
>NZ_JBSFUB010000076.1:0-34590 GCF_053591575.1 Streptomyces altiplanensis
GTGCCGTTTCCTCGAGCGTTACCCATCCAGTGCCCAGCCATGGCGCCAGCTGCACATACTGCAGCTGCTGAGGCCAGCACCACCGAGGCGCCCGCGGGCAGGGCCCGCAGGGCCTCCCCCGCCCTACGCGTCCTTGGGCCGGTCCCCCGCGGGGCCGTCCTCCGGGGCCGGGGCCGGCGCGGAGGAGGCCGGGGCCTGGGCGGAAACCTTCTCCCGCTCCGCCGCCGGATCCGGCGCCTCCTCGAAGTCGACCCTGCCCATGTGGCGGTTCATCGACTTCATCAGCATCCACACACCGACGGCCAGCGCCGCGAACACCAGGAACCCCAGAACACCCGGGGTCACCTTGTTCTTGTCGAACTTGTCCGCGGCCAGCGGCACGAACTGCGTCATTGCCAGGGTTACGTTCACATCAGACATTGTCGCGGATGCCCGCAAACAGGTCGCTCTCGGGGAGGGACGTATCGACGAGCGACTTGGCCAGCTCGTACTCCTCCGTCGGCCAGACCTCCCGCTGGATGTCCATCGGGACGCGGAACCAGCCGCCGTCGGGGTCGATCTGCGTGGCGTGCGCGATCAGTGCCTTGTCGCGGATCTCGAAGAACTCCGCGCACGGAACGAACGTGGTCAGCGTGCGCTCGGCGCGCTGGAACTCCTTCCAGCGCTCCAGCCAGTCACCGTACGGCGACTCCATGCCGCGCTCGATCAGCGCCTCGTGGAGCGCGACGGTGCGCGGCCGGTTGAAGCCCTGGTTGTAGTAGAGCTTCTGCGGCTGGTAGGCCGGGCCGAACTCCGCCTCCGGGAACTTCTCGGTGTCCGCGGCCCCCTCGAACGCCACCATCGTGATCTTGTGGGTCATGATGTGGTCGGGGTGCGGGTAGCCGCCGTTCTCGTCGTACGTCGTGATGACCTGCGGACGGAACGAGCGGATCGACCTCACCAGCCGGCCCGCCGCCACGTCGACGTCCTCCAGCGCGAAGCAGCCCTGCGGCAGCGGCGGCAGCGGGTCGCCCTCCGGGAGGCCGGAGTCGACGAAGCCCAGCCACTCCTGGCGGACGCCGAGGATCTCGCGGGCCTCGTCCATCTCCTTCCTGCGGACCTCGTGGATGTTCTCCTCGATGTACTTGTCGCCCTGGAGCTTCGGATTGAGGATGGAGCCGCGCTCGCCTCCCGTGCAGGTCACGACCAGCACGTCCACCCCCTCGGACACATACTTGGCCATGGTCGCCGCACCCTTGCTCGACTCGTCGTCGGGGTGGGCGTGAACGGCCATCAGGCGCAGCTGCTCAGTCAAGACTCGATCCTCAGTGATTCGGCGCGATAAGCGGCTTCTATAGTGACCGAATCGAGGGGCGGAAAATTCCGGAGTCCCCGGCCCAGGAGGAACGATCATGACCACGGTGCGCGACGGTGAGGTCAGCGGTTCCGCCGCCCGGCTTCCCGAAGGCCGTTACGGCCGCTCGGCGGACGAGCGCGCGGACCGCAAGCTCAAGATCGTGGGCGCCGTGCTGGGCGCCGCGCTCGTGGCGATGGTCGGCTGGTTCGGCTACGACTACGTCGCGGGCCAGAGGATCAGCGCCGAGATGATCAAGTTCGACACCGTCTCGGACTCCGAGGTCAAGGTCCATCTCGAAGTGCGCAAGAAGGCGGACGCGGCCGGCACCTGCACGCTGCGCTCCCTCGCGGAGGACGGCACCGAAGTGGGCCGCAGGGACGTCCGTATCGACGCGTCGGGCGCCGGGCGCACCGACGAGATCTACACGGTGCGTACGACGTCCAGGGCGACGAGCACCGAGCTGACAGGCTGCGTCGCAGACGGTGGTTCCGCGGGCTGACCTGCGCCGACGCGCGTCCGGCCGTTTTCTTCCTCCCCCTTTTCCGCCTGAATTGTTAGGCTCGTGGTTTCGCCCGCCCGTGGAGGCACATCCTTCTGGGTAGGGCGATGCTTGCTTTGTATTCCCAGTACCGACGAGGAGCACCTGTGACCCAGACCAGCGAAAGCGTCACCTGGCTGACCCAGGAGGCGTACGACCAGCTCAAGGCCGAGCTGGAGTACCTGTCGGGTCCCGCACGCACGGAGATCGCCGGCAAGATCGCGGCTGCCCGCGAGGAGGGGGACCTGCGGGAGAACGGCGGGTACCACGCGGCCAAGGAGGAGCAGGGAAAGCAGGAGCTCCGTGTGCGCCAGCTGACCCAGCTCCTGGAGAACGCTAAGGTCGGCGAGGCCCCCGCGGCCAGCGGCGTCGTGGCCCCCGGCATGGTCGTCAAGATCGCCTTCGACGGTGACGAGGACGACACGATGACGTTCCTGCTCGCGTCCCGCGAGTACGCGAGCTCCGACATCGAGACCTACTCGCCGCAGTCCCCCCTGGGCACCGGCGTGATGGGCAAGAAGGTCGGCGAGGACGCGCAGTACGAGCTGCCGAACGGCAAGAAGGCTTCGGTGAAGATCCTCGAAGCCACGCCGTACCGGGGCTGAGCCGGACAGACCGCCGGACAGACACGGGAAGGCCCCCGGCCGCTTCGCGGCCGGGGGCCTTCCCGTGCGTACCGCCGGCCGTCAGACCGCCGCCGAGCGGTACTTGCGTACCGCCAGCGTCCTGAACACCACGATGATCAGGACGGACCAGGCCAGCGAGGCCCAGACCGGGTGCTGCATGGGCCAGGCGTCGGACTGGACGACGCCCGGGTTGCCGAAGAGCTCGCGGCAGGCCTGCACCGTGGCGCTGAAGGGGTTCCACTCGGCGACCGGGCGGATCCAGGAGGCCATCATCGTCGGGTCGACGAACGCGTTCGAGACGAACGTGACGGGGAAGAGCCAGATCAGGCCGCCCGAGGTGGCCGCTTCCGGGGTACGGACCGAGAGGCCGATCAGCGCGCCGATCCAGGAGAACGCGTACCCCAGGAAGAGCAGCAGGGCGAACGCGCCGAGCGCCTTGGGGATGCCCTCGTGGACGCGCCAGCCCACCAGCAGGCCGACGACGGCGAGGACCACGACCGTCAGCGCCGTCTGCACGAGGTCGGCGAGGGTGCGGCCGGTGAGGACCGCGCCGCGCGCCATGGGCAGGGAGCGGAAGCGGTCGACGAGGCCCTTGTGCATGTCGTCGGCGATGCCCGCGCCCGCGCCCGCCGTGGCGAAGGTGACGGTCTGGGCGAAGATGCCCGCCATCAGGAACTCGCGGTACCTGGCGGGATCGAGGCTGCCGCCGATGCTCATGGAGCCGCCGAAGACGTAGCTGAACAGCACGACGAACATCACGGGCTGGATCAGCCCGAAGATGACCATTTCCGGGATCCGCGCCATCCGGATCAGGTTCCGCTTGGCGATGACGAGCGAGTCGGTGACCGACTGGGAGAGGCCGCCGCGCGGCTGCGGGGCCCGGGTACCGGGTGCGGTGTCCGTTACGGCGCTCACTTGGCGGCCTCCGCTTCTTCCTCCGCGACCTCGGCCGCGTGACCGGTGAGCGAGATGAAGACGTCGTCGAGGGTGGGCCTGCGCAGTCCGATGTCGTCGATCTCGACCCCGCGGACGTCCAGCTCGCGGATGACCTCGGCGAGCAGCTTGGCGCCGCCGGTGACGGGGACGGTGATCCTGCGGGTGTGGCGCTCGGTCTTGCTCGCCCCCTTGCCGAAGGTGCGCAGTACCTCGTCGGCGGTGGGGAGGTACTCGGGGTCGTGCACGACGACCTCGATGCGTTCGCCGCCCGTCCGGGCCTTGAGCTGGTCGGAGGTGCCGCGCTCGATGACCCGGCCGCGGTCGATGACGCAGATGTCGTGGGCCAGGTGGTCGGCCTCCTCCAGGTACTGGGTGGTGAGCAGCAGCGTCGTACCGCCCGCGACCAGTTCCTGGATGACCTCCCACAGCTGCTGGCGGTTGCGCGGGTCGAGTCCGGTGGTCGGCTCGTCCATGAACATCACGGGCGGGGAGACGACCAGCGCCGCCGCGAGGTCGAGGCGGCGGCGCATGCCGCCGGAGTAGGTCTTGGCCGTGCGGTCGGCGGCGTCGGCGAGGTGGAAGCGCTCCAGCAGCTCGACCGCGCGGGCCTTCGCGTCCCTCGCGGACATCTGGTAGAGCCTGCCGACCATCTGGAGGTTCTCGCGCCCGGTGAGGTATTCGTCGACGGCGGCGAACTGGCCGGACAGTCCTATGGAGCGGCGCACTTCGTTGGGGTGCTTGAGGACGTCGATGCCCGCGACGACCGCCGTGCCGCTGTCGGGCCGGAGCAGGGTGGTCAGGACGCGCACGGCGGTGGTCTTGCCGGCGCCGTTGGGGCCGAGGAGGCCCAGGACCGTGCCTTCCGGCACGTCGAGGTCGACACCGTCGAGGGCCTTTACGTCGCCGAAGGTCTTCACCAGGCCTTCGGCGTAGATGGCGCCTGGCATAAGGGTTCCCCCATGGTTTTGGGTGTTTCCTACGCGAATCCTAGGTTTGGCCCACTTCTCCCGCGCGACGGGACAGTGACGCACGGCACACCATAACGCGATACATCGCGTTGGGGGAGGGGTTTCGCGCAGCCCTTGCGCCTCGTACGGCCCTACGGCAGAACGGTGTACCCCGCCTCCCGCAGCACCGCCCCGACCTCCGCGCAGTGCTCGGGGCCCTTCGTCTCCAGGTGCAGCTCCACCTCGGCCTCCGTGAGCCCGAGCCGCGGATCGGTCCGTACGTGCCCCACGTCCAGGACGTTGACGTCCACCACCGACAGCGCCCCCAGGAGCGTGGCCAGGGCCCCCGGCCGGTCCGTCAGACGCAGCCGCAGCGACAGGTACCGGCCCGCCGCCGCCATGCCGTGCCGCAGGATGCGCTGCATCACCAGCGGATCGACGTTGCCGCCCGACAGCACCGCGACCACCGGCCCCTCGAACGACTCCGGCTTGCTCAGCAGCGCCGCGACCGGGCTCGCCCCGGCCGGTTCGACGACCATCTTGGCCCGCTCCAGGCACAGCAGCAGCGCGCTCGACAGCTCGTCCTCGGAGACCGTGACCAGACCGTCCAGCAACTGGCTGATGACCGCGAACGGCACGTCGCCGGGCCGCCCCACCTTGATACCGTCCGCCATCGTCTGCGCCGTCTCGACCGACACCGGCCGCCCGGCCGCCAGCGACGGCGGATAGCACGCCGCGTTCTGTGCCTGCACGCCGATGATCCGCACGTCCGGGCGCAGCGCCTTGACCGCGATCGCGATGCCCGCGGCCAGCCCGCCGCCGCCCACACCGACGACGATCGTCCGCACCTCGGGGCACTGCTCCAGGATCTCCAGGCCGAGTGTGCCCTGCCCGGCGACGATGTCGGGGTGGTCGAAGGGGTGGATGAAGACCGCGCCCGTCTCGTCGGCGTGGTCCTGCGCGGCGGCCAGCGTCTCGTCGACCACCTGGCCGTGCAGCCGCACGTCGGCGCCGTAGTCGCGGGTCGCCGCGACCTTCGGCAGGGGCGCCCCGACCGGCATGAAGACCGTGGACCGTACGCCGAGGAGGGACGAGGCGAGGGCGACGCCCTGCGCGTGGTTGCCCGCGCTGGCGGCGACCACTCCCGCCGCGCGCTGCTCCGGGGACAGCCCGGCGATCCGTACGTACGCGCCGCGCAGCTTGAACGAACCGGTCCGCTGGAGGTTCTCGCACTTCAGGTGGACCGGGGAGCCGACCAGGTGCGACAGGTACCGGCTGCCCTCCATCGCCGTGGCCCGCGCCACGCCGGAGAGCATCTTCTGCGCCCCGCGGATGTCGTCGAGGAGGAGGGTGCGCAAGGGGTCGGGCGTGCTGAAGCTCATGACGGCAAGTCTTGCAGCTCACCCGTCGCGGGACGGTCCGGGCCCGGGCCCGCAACCGTTTCCCGCAGCGCCGGTACGCGTGCGCTGCCACCCGCGTACTCTGTCCCCCACCACACCGACCACCGCACGAAGAGAGCCCCCAGCCATGCCCACTTCCCAGGACATGACGACTGATCCGGACACCGGCCTCCTCGATGCCCTCCAGCACCAGGTGGCCGTCTTCGCCCGCCGCGCCGAACAGACCAGGCTCGGCGGAGTGGGCCAGGTCCGCAACTCCATGGACCGCGCGGCCTACCTGCTGCTCAACCGGCTCGACCAGGAAGGACCGATGGGCGTCAAGGCGCTGGCCGCGGGCATGGGGATCGACTCCTCGACCGTGACCAGGCAGGTCGCGCCGCTCGTCGACACGGGCCTGGTCAAGCGCACGTCGCACCCGGAGGACGGCCGCGCGGTCGTGCTCCAGCTGTCACCGCGCGGCCAGGCGCGGCTCGACGAGGTGCGCTCGTCGCGGCGCGAACTGATGGCACAGGTGACCGAGGGCTGGAGCCAGGAGGAGCGCGACTCCTTCTGCACGCTCCTCACGCGCTTCAACTCCGCGCTGTCCGCGCGCCAGAGCGCGGCGGGGGCGGAAGCCGCCCCCGGGAGCGGTGTCGAGACCGGACCCGAGACCGGGTACGAGACCGGGTCCGAGGTGCCTCCGACCTCTTGACCCGGGGCCTGCCCCTGCCCTGATATGAGGGCGTGCGAGAGCGGCAGGCGGTCCGGCATCGCCGCAGGGCCCGTGAGTTCGAGGCGTTCGTCGCGGGCGCGGCAGGACGGCTGCTGCATGCCGCGACGCTGCTGACGGCCGAGCCCGCGGACGACAACCCGCGCGCCCGGCGGCTGCTGACGGCCGCGCTCTCCCGTACGTACGCGGACTGGCAACGGCTGCGCGGCGAGGACCCGTACGAGCGCACCCGCCAGGAGCTCACGGCCCGTTTCGCGCGCACCGCGTGGCACTACCGCAGGCCCCGCACCGGGGGCGGGGTCCTGGAGCGGCTGACCCCGCGGGAGCGGCTGGTCCTGGTCCTGCGCCTGTACGAGGGCGTCGCCGAGGAACAGGCCGCGGCGCAGATCGGCCTCCCCCCGGAGCGGGTCCGGGCGATCTGCACGCGCGCGGTGGCGGCGATGCGCAGCCGGCCGCCCGCGCCGGCCGGGCCGGTACCGAAGGCGGCGGCGCCGTGAGCTTCCCCGACCGCAGGCAGGACGAGGTGCGGCGGATGCTGGAGGGCGCGCGCCCGCCGGTCCCGGCGGACCTGGGCCGGCGCGCCGCCGAGCGCGGGGCCCGGCTGCTGCGCCGGCGGGTGCTCGTCCGGCGACTGCTGTGGGTGCTGGTGGCGCTGGCGGTGGCGGCGTTCACGGTGTGGGCGGCACTGGAACAGCCCTGGACGGCACCGCCGTCGGAGGTCGCACCGCCGCTGGAGGGCTGGTGAGCCCCGGATCTACGCCGGAGAAGGCCGCGCAGCACGAGCCCAGGAGGTCACCGTGGCCAGAAAGGTCGCCGGCTGCCGGAAGACCCCCGGCGTCATGAACTGCACGCTCAGAACCGCCGGTGAGGAAGCGGAAGTCGTACGGGCCGCCACCGAACACGCGGTGTCCGTCCACGAACACCAGGACACCCCGGAACTGCGCCGGACGGTCCGGGAGTCCTGGAGGACGAGCAGCCCGGCATCTGGACCACCGCCGTCCCCGCGGCGCCCGCCCTGCCCGCCTCTCCTCGCGAAGCGGGGGCGGGCGCCGCGGGCGTCCGGGGGCGGCTCAGCCCAGCATCTGCTTCAGGTCGGCCAGCAGGTCGTCGCCCGACTCGATGCCCACCGACAGCCGCACCAGGTCCGCCGGAACCTCCAGCGCGGACCCCGCCGCCGAGGCGTGCGTCATCCGGCCCGGGTGCTCGATCAGCGACTCGACGCCGCCCAGCGACTCGCCCAGCGTGAAGAGCTTCGCGCGGTTGCAGACCTCGACCGCCGCCTCCTCGCCGCCGTCGACGCGGAACGACACCATGCCGCCGAACGCCTTCATCTGCTTGGCCGCGGTCTCGTGGCCCGGGTGCTCCGGCAGCCCCGGGTACAGGACCTGGCTGACCCGGGGGTGGCGGGACAGCATGTCCGCGACGCGCGTGGCGTTCTCGCTGTGCCGGTCCATCCGCACCGCCAGCGTCTTGATGCCGCGCAGCACGAGCCACGCGTCGAACGGCCCGGCGACCGCGCCCATCGCGTTCTGGTGGTACGTCAGCTCCTCGCCCAGCGCGGCGTCGTTCACGATCAGCGCGCCGCCGACGACGTCCGAGTGCCCGCCCATGTACTTCGTCGTCGAGTGCACGACGACGTCCGCGCCGAGCGCGAGCGGCTGCTGGAGGTAGGGGCTCGCGAAGGTGTTGTCGACGACGAGGCGCACGCCGGCCGCGCGCGCGACGCCCGCGAGCGCCTCGATGTCGCTGATGCCCAGGAGCGGGTTCGAGGGCGTCTCGACCCAGATGATCTTGGTCTTCGGGGTGAGGGCGGCCCGTACCGCCGCGGGGTCGGAGCTGTTCGCGACCGAGAAGGTCACACCCCACCGGGAGACGACCTTGGCGAAGAGCCGGAAGGTGCCGCCGTACGCGTCGTTCGGGATGACCACGTGGTCGCCGGGGCTCAGCAGGGTCCGCAGCAGGCAGTCCTCCGCCGCCAGGCCCGACGCGAAGGCCAGCCCGAGGCTGCCGCCTTCGAGCGCCGCGAGGTTCTCCTCCAGGGCGGTGCGGGTCGGGTTGGCGCTGCGGCTGTACTCGTAGCCGCCGCGCAGTCCGCCCACGCCGTCCTGCTTGTACGTGGACACCTGGTAGATCGGCGGGACGACCGCGCCCGTGAGGGGGTCCGCGGTGTTGCCGGCGTGGATCGCGAGGGTCTCGAAACTGTGCTGGTCGCTCATGGGAACGAGGGTAGTTCGTCGGCGCCCGCGTCCCGGTCCCCTCCGGGCCCCGTCCCGGTCCTGTCCCGCCGGCGTCCGGGACAATGGAGCCATGGAGATTCTCTGGTTCCTGATCGCCCTGTGCATGCTGGCGGCGGTCATCGGCCCCGTCGTGCTGCGCAGGCGCGGCGGCGGCATCCGCCTCGTCCCGCCCGGCTCCCCCGACGCCGCCGACCCGGCCGACTACGGCTTCGTACGCCAGGAACTGCTCGACGTCCGCATGCCGGGCCCGGACCAGGACCTGGAGGACGTACTGGAAGTGGTGCAGCGCTCCCAGGACTGGCGGGCCGCCGCGCAGCTCCTGGCCGGGACGCCGAAGGAGGGCGAGGTCCGCTGGCAGCGCGTGCAGGCGTTCGCCGGGGCCGCGTCGCTGGAGCTGGCGCAGCACCCGGGCGAGGGCGGGCGCTGGCTGCGGGCCTGGCGGGCCGAGTCGCCGAAGGACGCGGGCGGCGCGCAGGTGCACGCCGAGTTCCTGGTGCAGCAGGCGTGGCGCACCTCGACGCCCGGCACGGACGACTTCCGGATCATCCTGGAGGAGGCCCGTACGGTGTGCGGCGAGGCGGCGCTGCTCGCACCGGGCGACCCCGTCCCGTACCTCACCGAACTGGCCGTCGCGCGCGGACTGGCCTACCCCGAGCCCGAGTTCGACCAGCTGTGGGCGAAGGTCCTGGACCGCGCGCCGGACCACATGGGCGCGCACCTCGCCGCGCTGAGCTACCGCAGCGAGAAGTGGCACGGCTCGCGCGGGGCCGCCGACGCCTTCGCCACCGCGGCCGCCGCCCGCGCCCCGCAGGGGTCGCTGCTCGCGGCGCTGCCCCTGTTCGCGGTGTACGAGCACCTGCCCGAGGTCAATCTCGTGAACGGCTTCTACCAGAGCGCGGTCGTGTCGAGGGCGATGGAGGGCGCGCTCTACGCGGTGCACGCCGCCCGCCCCGACGACCCGATGCTGGCGCACGTGCGCCACCTGCTGGTCTTCTTCCTCGTACGCGCCGAACGCTGGTCCGAGGCGATGAACCAGCTGCGGCACGTGGACGGGCACGTCGGCGCCCTGCCCTGGACGCACAGCCCCGACCCGGCGGCGGACTACGCGGTGTACCGGGCGCTGGCGGTCGCCGGGTACGAGGCGAACGGCGGCAGCCCGGCGACGCTGCCCCACTGACGCCCCGCCGCCGGCCGACGCGGAATTCCGGGCGGCGCCGGAACGTTGATCCCGGTGCCGCCCCGCCCCCGTGCCCGCGCCCCGCGCCCGCGCCCCGTGAAGGAGACCGCGTCATGCTGTTCGGCCGTACCCCCCAGCTCCCCACCCCCGAGCAGGCCCTGAAGGGCCGCCCGACCCCCGAGTTCGAGGTGCCCTCCCGCCACACGGTCCTCGGCAACCCGCTCGTGGGCCCGTACCCGGACGGTCTGGAGACCGCCGACTTCGGCATGGGCTGCTTCTGGGGCGCGGAGCGCACGTTCTGGCAGACGGAGGGCGTCTGGACGACGCTCGTCGGCTACCAGGGCGGTTACACCGAGAACCCGGCGTACGAGGAGGCCTGCTCGGGCCTGACGGGCCACACGGAGGCGGTGCGCGTCGTCTTCGACCCGTCGGTGGTCTCGTACGAGCAGCTGCTGAAGGTCTTCTGGGAGAACCACGACCCGACCCAGGGCTTCCGCCAGGGCAACGACGTGGGCACGCAGTACCGCTCGGCGATCTACACCCACTCCCCCGCCCAGGCCGCGGCGGCGGAGGCGTCCCGCGAGGCGTACCAGAAGGTACTGACGGCCTCGGGCCACTCCATGATCACCACGGAGATCCTCCCGGCCGGCACCCGCCCGTTCTGGCCGGCCGAGCCGTACCACCAGCAGTACCTCGACAAGAACCCGGCGGGCTACTGCGGCATCGGCGGCACGGGCGTCTCCTGCCCGGTCGGGGTCGCGAAGGCCGATGGCTGAGCCCCTCCCGCCGGACACGGCGGCGACGCTGAACGCGTTGCTCGCCGGCCCCGGCCCGGTGAGCGGCGCCCTGCGGGCCCAGATCCCGCACACCCGCGTGACGGGCCGGTGCGGCTGCGGCTGCGCGACGCTCGACCTGACGGTGGACCGCGCGGCCGTGCCGGCGGCCCCGGCGCACGGGAATCCGGCTGTGGACGCCTGGTACGCCGTACCGGACGAGGCCGGGGTCATGGTGTTCACCGAGGACGGTTACCTCTCGCTCCTGGAGATCTACTCGGCGTCCGGCGAGCCGGTCACCGGATGGCCGGAGCCTCGTTTCCTGAAGCGCTGAGGGGCCCTGCGGGCGGCCGTCCGGTCCGGCCGACGACGGACGCGCACGCACCGCGGAGGGCCGGCCGGGCCGGGTCCGCGAGCGTTCCGGCGTCGCCGCAGCGCTCGCGGACCCGCCCGCCGGGCCGCTCGGACCCGTCGTCGTTCCCGTACGCCCCGTTTATTCGCTGGTGGTCGTCGGCGGCAGGCGCGAGCATCGGGGGGTGCCCACCTTCCTGGAGACCGAACGGCTCGTACTGCGGCCGTTCTGTGAGGACGACAGCGACATCGAGCGACTGGTCCGGCTCGACAGCGACCCCGACGTCATGCGCTTCATCAACGGTGGACGCCCCACCTCCCGCGCACACGTCGTCGAGCGGGTGCTTCCGCAGCTGACGCGCGATTACCCGTGCATCGGGACCCGTGGGTTCTGGGCCGCCGAGGAGAAGGCGACGGGCGCGTTCCTCGGCTGGTTCGAGTTCCGGCCGCTGGCGGACGACTGCGCCGACGTCGTCGAGCTCGGGTACCGGCTGGGCCGGCCCGCCTGGGGGCGTGGTTACGCCACCGAAGGGGCCCGCGCCCTGATCCGCAAGGGGTTCACCGAGTTCGGCGTGCAGAAGGTCACCGCGGACACCATGTACGTCAACTCCCGCTCGCGACGCGTGATGGAGAAGGCGGGGCTCGTCTTCGTACGCCGGTGGTACGGGGAGTGGCCCGACAGCATCGACGGCTGCGAGCACGGGGAGGTCGAGTACGCCCTGGAGCGGAGCCGGTGGAGCGACCGCGGCGAGGCCGGCCGCCCGGCGGACTGAGGCCCGCATTTTGCCTGCCCGTGCGCTTGCCGTGATCCTGACCAGGGATGATGACGTTCCGTGTACACGAACCTCATCACCGGCGTCGGCCTGGCGGTTCTCGCCTGGGCCCTCGTCCACGTCACCCGACTCGCCCTCCGCAACCAGCGGGCCAAGCACTTCGACGCCGCCGCCTACGGCCTCGTCCCCCGCGACCGGCTCGACACCCGGCGCCCCGGCCCGCCCCGCGACGAACCCGCGCTGCGCCTCTCCGTCGACGCCGCCTGCCGGGGCGACTGGGAGCCCGCCTCCGGCCTGCTGGCCGCGGCCACGGACGAGCAGGACTGGGAGACGCGCTGGCGGCTCGTCGAGGTCTTCGCGGACGTCGCCGTCGAGGACGAGCGGTGGCTGCGGACCTGGCGCGCCGAACGGCCCCGGGACGCGGACGCCGTCGTCGTGCACGCCCACGCCCTTCTCCTGCGCGCCTGGGAGGCGCGTGGCGTGAAGTACGCCGGGGAGACCCCGGACGAGCGGATGGCGCTCTTCGCCGAGCTGCTGCCGACCGCGATGCACGCCGCCCGGGAGGCGGCCGCGCTGGCTCCGCGCGACCCCTCGCCGTGGATCACGATGGTCGCCGCCGCGCGCGGGCTCGGGCTCCCCCACGAGGAGTTCCGGCAGCTGTGGGGCGAGGTCGTGGCCCGGGCGCCGCGGCATTACGACGCCCACTGGCAGGCACTCCAGTACTGGTGCCAGAAGTGGTACGGCTCGCACAAGCTGATGTTCAAGTTCGCCAAGGAGGCGGCGGAGTCCGCGCCGGCCGGCTCCCTGCTCTCCGGGATCTACCTGCACGCCGTGCACGAAGCCGTGCGCCAGGAAGGCGAGCAGGCGTACCGCACCTGGGCCACCAGGCCGATGCTGGCCCGGGTGGCCGCCGACCTGGCGCAGGCGGTGCCCGACGACCACCGGCTGCCGCCGATACGTCACCTGCTCGCCGCCGCGCTGGTGAAGACCGGGCGTCACACCGAGGCCCTGGCCCAGTTCCGGCTGATCGGCGGCTGGTGCGGAGCCGCCCCGTGGACCGACGCCGACGATCCCGTGCCGGCCTTCGACCACGCCCGCGGCCTCGCCGCGCTGGGGTCGGGCCGCCCTTAGCGGGCGGACGGGGGGCGGCGCCGCGTCACCCCGCCTGCTGCCGCATCCTCGCCGCCGTGTCCGCCGCGTCGTAGCCGGGGGCCACGCCGTCCACCAGGACGATGTCCGCGGTGATGTACCGCGTACGCAGCGGCACGATCTCCTGGTAGGCGTCGGAGTCGTACCAGGCACGCGCCTGGTGGATGTCCGGGAAACCTATGACGACCAGGTAGCCGGGCCACTCCCCCTCGTGGACCTCCACCTCGGTCCCGTGGACGAGGAAGCGGCCCCCGAAGGGGTCGAGGGTGGCCTGGATCCGCTCCATGTACACGAAGGTGTCCTCGTGCTGGGCGGCGGCGTGCAGGTGACCGACGGCGTAGGCGCTCACGGTGTTTCCTCCCCGGGGGATGCGACGAGCTGGTGCGTCACATCCTCGCGGGGGGCCCGGCGGCAGTCGATTACCTCCCGGGTAATGCGGGACCGCGCGACGCGCTCCCGGCTCCCGGCTCCCGGCTCCCGGCTCCCGGCTCCCGGCTCCCGGCTCCCGGCGTCAGATCGTCGCCGCGTCGATCACGAAGCGGTAGCGGACGTCGCTCGCGAGCACCCGCTCGTACGCCTCGTTGATCCGGTCCGCGCCGATCAGCTCGATCTCCGCGCCCAGCCCGTGCCGCGCGCAGAAGTCGAGCATCTCCTGCGTCTCGGGGATGCCGCCGATCATCGAGCCGGCCAGGATCTTGTTGCCGCCGATCAGCGAGAACATGTTGAGCGCGTTGGGCTCTTCGGGGGCGCCGACGTTCACGAACGCCCCGCCCACCTTGAGCAGGCCCAGGTAGGCGTCCATGTCGAGCGGCGCGGAGACCGTCGAGACGATCAGGTCGAAGGAGCCGGCCAGCTCCTCGAAGGTCTTCGGGTCGCTGGTCGCGTAGAAGTGGTCGGCGCCGAGCTTCAGCCCGTCCTCCTTCTTGCGGAGGGTCTGGCTCAGCACGGTCACCTCGGCGCCCAGCGCGTCGGCGATCTTGACGCCCATGTGGCCGAGGCCGCCCAGGCCGAGGATCGCGACCTTCTTGCCGGGGCCCGCCTGCCAGTGGTTGAGCGGCGAGTAGAGGGTGATGCCGGCGCACAGCAGCGGGGCGGCGACGTCCAGCGAGAGGCCCTCGGGGATGCGGACGGCGTAGTTCTCGTCGACGACGAGGTGGGTGGAGTAGCCGCCGTAGGTCGGCTCGCCGTTCTTGTCGAGGGCGTTGTACGTACCGGTCGAGCCCTTGGCACAGTGCTGCTCCTGGCCCGCGCGGCAGGCCTCGCACTCCCGGCAGGAGTCGACGAGGCAGCCGACGCCCACCCGGTCGCCGACCGCGTACTTGCTGACGCCGGGGCCGACCTCGGTGACGATGCCGGCGATCTCGTGGCCGGGGACCATCGGGTAGATGCCCTTGCCCCAGCCGTCGCGTGCCTGGTGGATGTCGGAGTGGCAGATGCCCGCGTACTTGATCTCGATCAGTACGTCGTGCTCGCCGACCGGGCGGCGCGGTACGGAGGTCTTCTCCAGCGGGGCGCCGGCGGAGGGGGCGGCGTATGCGGCAACAGAGGTGACGGGGGAAACAGAAGTGCTCATGGCGACCAGCCTGCGGGAACGGCGGGCGTCCACCCAGCCCCCTGTTGAGCGTACGTCCGCTGTGCGTACCACTGGCGGGGACAGGATCACCGTCGTACGACAGGCAATACTTGACTGTTATGGACCAGCGCGCCGAACTGAGTGAGTTCCTCCGCTCCCGCCGTGCGCGGCTCAAGCCCGAGGACGTGGGCCTGCCCGACTTCGGCAGGCACCGCCGTGTGCCGGGCCTGCGCCGCGAGGAGCTGGCGCAGCTGGCGGGGGTCTCGGTGGCGTACTACACCCGTCTTGAGCAGGGGAACGGCCGCAACGTCTCCATGGGGGTGCTGGACGCGATCGCCCGCGCCCTGCGGCTGTCCGACGCCGAGCGCGACCACCTCACCCATCTCGCCAAGCCCTCGCAGAAGCGCAGGCGTCCGGCGCGGCCGCAGCGTCTGCGGCCCGGTGTCCAGCAGCTGATGGACACCATGGAGGGGGTGCCGGCGTACGTCATGGGGCGGCGCACCGACATCCTCGGCTGCAACCGCATGGCCCGGGTGCTGTTCGGCGACATCACCGCGCTCCCCGCCGAGGAGCGCAACCTCGCGCGTCTCCTCTTCCTGGGCGACGGCTTCCGGGACGTGTACGCCGACTGGGAGCTCAAGGCCTGCGAGGTCGTCAGCTACTTGCGGCTGGACGCGGGCTGTCATCCGGACGATCCGCTGCTGTCCGCGCTGGTCGGCGAGCTGTCGGTGAAGAGCGAGGTGTTCAGGAGCTTGTGGGCCGCGCACCACGTGAAGGACAAGGGCCACGGCACCAAGCGCCTGCACCACCCGCTGGTGGGTGAGCTGACCCTGGCGTACGAGACGCTGACGCTGCCCGACGACCCGGAGCAGCACCTGATCACCTTCCACGCGGAGCCGGGCTCGCCCTCGCGGGAATCCCTGCAACTGCTGGCGAACTGGGGCACCGATGTGGAGTACGCCGCATGAGTGACACGACGGTGACCCTGCGCCGGGCGGCCGGGCCCGACGACGCCGCCGCCGTGGCCGAGGTGTGGCTGCGGTCGTACGACGCCGCGCTGCCCACGGTGAAGCGGGCGCACAGCGACGACGGGGTGCGGGACTTCTTCCGGTACGTCGTGGTGCCGGAGCAGGAGACGTGGGTGGCGGAGAGCGGCGGCGCCGTGGTGGGGATGATGGCGCTGGAGCCCGGCCGGATCGAGCAGCTGTACCTGGCGCCGGACCACCGGGGGCGCGGGATCGGCGACCGTTTCGTAGAGCTCGCGAAGGAGCGCTCGCCCGGCGGTCTGGAGCTGTGGACCTTCCAGGTCAACGGGCCCGCCCACCGCTTCTACGAGCGGCACGGTTTCCGTGCGGCCGAGCGGACGGACGGCTCGCGCAACGAGGAGCGCGAGCCGGACGTCCGTTACGTGTGGGCGCCGCGGGCCTGAGGCGGCGCCGGCGGGGGCGGGAGGTCAGGCCGTCGCGTTCTCCGTCACCGTGACGTGGCCCGTGCGGATCGTGGCCAGGCGCGGGGCGCGGCGGGCGAGGGCGCTGTCGTGGGTGACCATCACGAAGGTCAGTCCGTGTTCCCTCCACAGCCCTTCGAGCAGTTCCATGATCTCGTCGCGCATCGACTCGTCGAGGTTGCCGGTGGGTTCGTCCGCGAGCAGCACCTTGGGCCGCTTGACGAGCGCGCGGGCGATCGCGACGCGCTGCTGCTGGCCGCCGGACATCTCGCCCGGCAGGTGCGCGAGGCGTTCGCCGAGGCCCACGGAGTCCAGTGCCTGCGCCGCCCGCTCGCGCCGGTCCGCCGCCTTCAGGCCCAGCGGCACGAGCGCCGTCTCGACGTTCTCCTGGGCCGTGAGGGTGGGGATGAGGTTGAAGCTCTGGAAGACGAAGCCGATGCTCTCGGCGCGGACCCTGGTGAGCCGGGCCTCCGGCAGCGCGGCCAGGTCGACGCCGTCGAGCTCGACGCTGCCGGCCGTCGGCCGGTCCAGGCCGCCGAGCATCTGGAGGAGGGTGGACTTGCCGCCGCCGGTGGGGCCCTGGATGACGAGGCGGCCGCCGTCCTCGATGGTCAGGTCGACGCCGGCGAGCGCGTCGATGGTGTCCTTGCCGCGCCGGTAGCGCTTGGTGACGCCTCTGAGCTGGTACATGGGTGGGTCTCAACTCCTGCTGTGCGAAGTACGAAGTAAGAAGTACGAAGAAGGGGTGCGGGGCGGTCAGGCGACCCGGCGCAGCGCGTCGGCCGGGCGCAGCCGGGAGGCGCGCCAGCCGCCGAAGCCGCCCGCGATCAGCCCGCCCGCGACGGCCAGGGCGACGGCGAGGGCGACGGTGGTGAGGGAGACGGGCGCGGTGAGCGCGATGTCGACGGCCTTGCCGGGGGCCTGCCGGAGCGGTCCTCCCATGCCGCCGCCTCCGCCGGGACCCGTCACCGTGGTGGCGGCCCCGCCGCCGAGCTGCGCGGTGAGGGTGGGGCTGACCGCGGTGACGAGGTGGGCACCGCCGACGCCGAGGGCGATGCCGAGCGCGCCGCCGAGCAGACCGTTGACCAGGGCCTCGCCGACGACCTGGCGGGTGACGCGGCCGCTCTTCCAGCCGAGCGCCTTGAGCGTGCCGAACTCCTGTACGCGCCGGCCGACCGCCGACGAGGTGAGCAGCCCGGCCACCAGGAACGCGGCGGCGAGCACGGCGGCGGAGAGCCACGTGCCGACGCCGGCGGCGAGGCCGGAGGCGGTGGAGAGGGAGCCGGAGACGGTGTCGGCGAGGTCGGCGGAGGTGGTGACGGTCGTACCCGGGATGTTCTTCCGGACTGCGGACTTGACGCCGTCGATGCGCTGCGAGTCGGTGACCCTGACGTAGACGGTGGTGACCTCGTCCTTGGCGCCGGCCAGGGTCTGGGCCTGCTTGAGGGGGACGTACACGTGGGCGGCGGCGTCGCCGCTGTCGGCCGTCGCGATGCCGACGACCTTGTACTTCGTGCCGGAGACGGTGACGGTCCCGCCGGTCTTGAGCTTCTTCTCCTGCGCGTAGGCGCTGTCGACGACGGCGACCTCGGCGTCGGTCTCGGCGTCGGTGAAGGTGCGCCCCGAGGTGATCTCGGAGGAGGTGAGCGGGCCCAGGGCGGGTTCGGTGACGTCGGTTCCGTAGACGGAGAAGGAGTCGACGCCGAACGCGGCGCCACCGCCCCGTACCGCGCCGCCGCCACCTCCGGTGCCGGTGCCGCCGCCGGGTCCGCCCGGCCGCGCGGGCTGCGCCTTCTCGACCTCGCCGCGCTTGAACTGGCCGCTGACCTTGAGGACTTGCAGGCTCAGGCCGCCGGCCGCGTCGGCGACGCCGTCCTGCTCCGCGACCTTGCCGACGGTGGAGGACGCCAGGGTCTGGAAGCCCTGCACCATCACCCGGTCGCTGCTCTGCTCCTTGTCGTCGCCGCTGTCCCTGGCGTCGAACTCGAAGCGCGGCCTGCGGCTGGTGTCGTTCTCGCCGGGCGGCGTCGCGGCCTTGGTGACCGTCATGTCGGTCCCCAGTCCGTACAGCGATTCCAGGACCTTGTCCTGGGCGCGGCCCATGCCGGTGGAGACCGAACCGACCACGATGACCAGCGCGATGCCGAGGGCGAGGCCCGAGGCGACGACGAGCGCCGCCTTTCTGCGGCGGCGCAGCTCGCGCCGGAGGTAGGTGAAGAACATGGCGCGAAGGTACGGGCGGCTCGTGATGGCCGGATAAGGCCGGTCTGAGAGCCGTATGAGAAGCGGGAACGCGAACGGCGGCGGGCGCCACCCCCGGGGATTGGGGGTGGCGCCCGCCGCCGCGCTTGCTGCGGAGAGCCGGGGAAGGGGCTCGGAGAGCTCGGATCAGACCGCGGAGCCGGCCTTCCACTGCTCCCAGTCCATGTTCCAGCCGTTGAGGCCGTTGTCGGGCTTGATGGTCTTGTCCGGGGAGTTCTTGACGATGACCACGTCGCCGACGAGGGAGTTGTCGAAGAACCACGCGCCGGGCTGGTTCGGGTCGTTCGCGCCCTTGGCGTCGTTCAGGCCCACGCAGCCGTGGCTGGTGTTGGCGCTGCCGAAGATCGAGTCGGCGCCCCAGTAGTTGCCGTGGATGAACGTGCCCGACGTGGACAGCCGCATGGCGTGCGGCACGTCCTTGATGTCGTACTCGCCCTTGCCGTCGTCGTCCGTGAAGCCGACCGTCGCACCGTTCATCCGGGTCTCCTTGAACTTCTCGGAGATCACCATCTGGCCGTTGTACGTCGGGTTCTCGGGCGCGCCCGCGGAGATCGGGATGGTCTTGACCGTCTTGCCGTCCTGCGTGACCGTCATGGTCTTCGTCTGGGCGTCGACGGTGCTGACCTGGTTGCGGCCGACGGTGAAGGTGACGGTCTTGTCCTGGACGCCGTAGACGCCCTCGGCACCCTCGACGCCGTCGAGGGCCAGCTTCATGGTGACCGTCGAGTCCTCCTGCCAGTACTCCTGGGGGCGGAAGTCGAGCCGCTGCGGGCTGAACCAGTGGCCGACGACTTCCTGGCCGCTGCTCGACGTGACCGTGATGCCCTTCTGGACGGCGGCCTTGTCGGTGATCGGCTTGTCGAAGTTGATCGACACCGGCATGCCGACGCCGACCTTGGAGCCGTCGTCGGGCGTGAAGTTCCCGATGAAGCTGTTGGCGGGCGAGACGGTGGTGAAGGACCCGTTCTCGTGCGCCTCACGACCCTCGGAGTCGGCCGCCGTCGCCGAGATCTTGTACGTCGTCGAGCGCTCCAGCTGCGCGTCCGGCTTCCAGCTGCTGCCGTCGGCGGTGATGGTGCCCGCCACCTTCTCACCGGCCGACGAGGTCATCGTGACCTCGGTCAGCTTGCCGTCGCTGACGGTGACCTTGGTGCCGCGGTTGATGCTGACGTTGTCGGCCCCGCCCTTGGGCGTGATCGCTATTCGCGCCTTGGAGGTGTCCTTGGCCGCCGCCTCGTCGACCTCGGCCTGTGACTTCTTCGAGCTCTCGGCAGCCGTGGCGCCGCCCTTGTCGCCGCCGTCGCTGCAGGCCGAAAGGACCAGAACGCCGCTGAGCAGTGCGGACGCGGCCACAAGACCCCTGCGCCGCTTGCTGTCCGTCATCACACGCTTCTCCATCATTGCCGATTCCCCACAAATCCCCGGGCAGGGGCGCTGGGCAGCGTCTCCCTGCCAATGCCTTAGAACTCCTGGACCGATACGTCCGTTCCACATCTGGGAAGAATGTGGGGAACACCACTCATCGACGCGGCCACACCGCCGCCGGTTGCGGCGGCGGCGCGTTCTTCCTCGCCGGGCCTCCCCGAGAAGTCACTCGGGCCCTTCTTCGTCGTCTTCGTCGTCTTCGTCGTCCTCATCCAGGTCCCACTCCACGGCGTCCGGGTTGTAGTCGATCCGCTCGCTGCTCCACGACGCCTGCGCGAGCTCCACCCCGGGTACGTCGCCGATCAGGTCGAACGGGTCCACGAGGTGGGCGAGGGCCTCCGCGACGTCTTCCCGCACCGCGGACCGGGCATGCGTCCGTTCGGCGTCCTGGGCGTGCGTGTCTTCCGTGACGTGGGCGAGAGCGGCTCCGGTGAGCGCTTCGGGATCGGAAATTTCCAGCACCAATTCCACCTGGAGCCGGACAAAGCGTGACGTGTCAGTTGCGTTCATGCGTCGGAGCGTAGGCCCACGGGCCCTCGCGACTTTCCTGCGACCCGCTGCTTTCATTAGCATCGGCGTACACGGCCAATTCCCGGTTGCCTCAAGGGGGATCGATTACGTGTCCGCACGCCGACCGCTGCTGACCGCCACCGCTGCGGGCACACTGCTGTGTGCTCTGTGGTTCGTCCCGTCCGCCAACGCGACGGCGGAGAAGGAGACACCAGCCCAGCCCCCCGCCCAGTCCCAGTCCCAGCCCCAGTTCCAGCAGGCCGGGATGAGCGCCTCGCAGGATCTCGCGCTCGCCGACACGGGCAGCGTGGACACGACCCCGTATCTGATCGGCGGGACGGCGTTCCTCGGCGTGGGCGCCGGTTTCCTGGCGTTCTCGATGCGCAGGGCCGCGCGCCTGGTCTGACGCGCGGCCCCTGTCGCCCTCCGGCGTTCCGTCCGGTTACGCGAGGGGCCCGGTCACTGCCGTGACGGCCTCGACGAGCCCGCCCGCCCGCACGAAGGCGTCGGCGGCGGCGAGGTCGGGCGCGAGGTAGCGGTCCGGCCCGGGGCCCTCGACCCCCGCTTCCCGTACGGCCTTGATGACGGCCTGCGAGGCGGGCGCGGGGGTGAGTCCCTCGCGCAGCTCGATGCCGCGCGTGGCGGCGTACAGCTCGACGGCGACGATCCGCGTCAGGTTGTCGATCGCGGTACGCAGCTTGCGCGCCGCCGACCAGCCCATGGAGACGTGGTCCTCCTGCATGGCGGAGGACGGGATCGAGTCGACCGAGGCGGGAGCCGCGAGCCGCTTCATCTCGCTGACCAGGGCGGCCTGCGTGTACTGGGCGATCATCAGGCCCGAGTCGACGCCGGCGTCGTCGGCGAGGAAGGGCGGCAGCCCGTGCGACCGGTTCTTGTCGAGGAGCCGGTCGGTGCGGCGCTCGCAGATGGAGCCGAGGTCGGCGGCGGCGATGGCGAGGAAGTCGAGTACGTACGCGACGGGCGCCCCGTGGAAGTTGCCGTTGGACTCGACCCGGCCGTCGGGCAGGACGACGGGGTTGTCGACGGCGGAGGCGAGCTCCCGCTCGGCGACGGTCAGCGCGTACGCGATCGTGTCGCGCCCGGCGCCGGCGACCTGGGGGGCGCAGCGCACGGAGTAGGCGTCCTGGACGCGCGGGGCGTCGCCTGTGACCTCGGCGTGCCGCCCGGTGAGGCCGGAGCCGGCGAGGACGCGGAGCATGTTGTCGGCGGACGCGCCCTGGCCCGGGTGGGGCCGGATGGCGTGCAGCTCGGGCGCCAGGACCTTGTCGGTACCGAGCAGCGCTTCGAGGCTGAGCGCGGCGGTGATGTCGGCGGAGGTGTAGAGCCGCTTCAGGTCGTCTATCGCCATGAGCAGCATGCCGAGCATGCCGTCGGTGCCGTTGAGGAGGGCCAGGCCCTCCTTCTCGCGCAGCTCGACGGGCACGATGCCGTGCGCGGCGAGCAGCTCCCCGGCGGGGCGGACAACCCCGTCGGGGCCTTCGGCGTCACCCTCGCCCATCAGGGCGAGGGCGCAGTGACTGAGGGGGGCGAGGTCGCCGGAGCAGCCGAGTGAACCGTACTCGTGGACGACGGGGGTGATGCCGGCGTTGAGGAGGTCCGCCATGGTCCGGGCGACGTGCGGCCGTACGCCGGTGTGGCCGGAGGCGACGGTCTTGAGCCGCAGGAACATCAGCGCGCGGACGACCTCGCGCTCGACGTGCGGGCCCATGCCGGCGGCGTGCGACCGGACGATGTTGCGCTGCAACTGGGCGCGCAGGTCCTGGCTGATGTGCCGGGTCGCGAGGGCGCCGAATCCGGTCGAGACGCCGTAGACGGGCTCGGGCTTGGCGGCGAGCGCGTCGACGATCTCGCGCGATGCGGCGAGGGCGGCGAGGGCCTCCTCGGAGAGCTCGACCCTGGCGTGGTGCCGGGCGACGGCGATGACATCCGCTGCGGTCGTTCCGGACGTCCCCAGCACGACTGTTTGCATATCCATATTCAGAACCCTACGGACTGAATCCCTTCCTGTCACTACCCGACCGGCGGTTGACCCCTTACCCGGCGCCGGACCCGCGGCTGCCCGCGGCGCCGCTCCCCGGCCCGCCCCCTCACTCCTCCGGCCACCGTCCCCGGAACGCCCGCCGCTCGTGCGGCGCGGCCGGGGGCGCGTCCGCGAGCCGGACCACCGCCCCGTCCCGCCCCGCGACCACCGGCTTCGCCGACCGTGCCGCCTTCGCCCGGTACTGCGCCGCGTCCGCCAGCCGGAAGAGGCGGCGCGCGGTGCGCACCGGCCCGATCGGATCGCCGGTCGAGGCGACGCCGCACGCGACCCCCTCCCCCAGGTCCATCTCCGCCGCCCGTACGCACAGGGCCTCGGCCACCCTCACCACCGCGTCCGACGACGGCCCCACCGCCAGCAGGCAGAACTCGTCGCCCCCGAGCCGCGCCGCCAGCGCCCCCGGCAGCATCGCGCCGCACACGGACAGCACCGAGCCGAAGCGTTCCAGCAGGCGGTCGCCCACCGCGTGGCCGAGGGAGTCGTTGACCCGCTTCAGGCCGTTCAGGTCACAGACGACCAGGCTGACGACCGTCCCGGACTCCCGGTGCCGCTCCACCGCCTCGTCGAGCCCCATGTCGACGGCCCGCCGGTTCGCCAGCCCCGTCAGCGGGTCGGTGAACGCGAGCTTGCGGACCTCCTCCAGCAGCTCCGTCTGGGCGATCCCGGCCGCCACCACCGACGCGAGCACCGTCGCGAAGTCCGCGTCGGGGCGGCCGAAGACGGGCTCCCCGGCCGGCCGCGCCACATAGAGCTCCCCCCACGCCTGTCCCCGCAGCACGATCGGCGCGACCACGCACGACCCGCGCCCGCGCCGCCGCAGCGCCGCCACCCGCTGGTGGCAGTACCCGGAGGAGCCCTCAGCCCCCTCCGGGGGCCCCTCCGCCGTCTCGACCCACGCGTGCGGCCCGCCCCCGCCCGCCCACTCCTCGTGGAGGAACTCCGCGATCTCCGGAAACCGGTGCACGGGATAGGTCTCCTCCTCGGGGAACTCCTCCTCCCCCACCGCCCGTGCCCCCGCGTTGACGAGCACCCGCAGCCGCCCCAGTTCGCGCTCCCACACCGAGACCGCCGCGAAGCTGCCCCCCAGCGCCTCCTTCGCCCCCAGCGCGGCCGCCCGCCAGGACTCACGCGGGGTGCGCGCCGCCGCCATGGCCTGCGCCAGCGTCACCACGGCCCGCAGCCGCGCATCCTCACCCATCTCCTCAGCTTAGGGATTTCGAGGAGATTTGTATCGATACGATCCTTACTCGCTTTCCCCGCCCCACTCGCCCGGCCACCGGGGCGCGCGCTTCTCGTTGAACGCTGCCACGCCCTCCGCCCGGTCGCCCGAGAAGGCCACCGACCGCCACGCCGCGTCCTCGACCTCCAGGCCGGCCCGCAGGTCGAGCCCGTGCCCGAGCCGCATCGCCCGCTTCGCCGCCCGCAGCCCCACCGGCGAGTTCCCGGCGATCCGCGCCGCCAGCGCCAGCGCCTCCTCGCGGTCCTGGCCGGCGTCCACCAGCTGGTCCACCAGACCGAGCCCGGCCGCCTCCGCCGCCTCCACCCGCCGCGCCGTGAACACCAGCTCCGCCGCCCGCGCCGCCCCGACCCGCCGGGGCAGCAGCTGCGTACCGCCGCCGCCCGGGATGACGCCCACCGACACCTCGGGCAGCCCGACCACCGCCGTGCGGTCCGCCACGATCAGGTCGCAGGCCAGCGCCAGCTCGAAGCCCCCGCCCAGCGCGAAGCCGTGCACGGCGGCGATCGTCGGCATGGGCAGCTCCAGCACGCCGGTGTACGCGCCCCGGGAGACCGGGCGCTGGCGTACCAGCTCGGCGTCCGTGAAGGAGTTGCGCTCCTTGAGGTCCGCCCCGACGCAGAAGGCCCGCTCGTTGCTGGACGTCACCACCGTCACCCGTACCCGCGGGTCGGCGCCCAGCGCGTCGCACGCCGCCCCGATGGAGCGGGCCATGTCCGTGGACACCGCGTTCATCGCCTTGGGCCGGTCGAGGACCAGCTCGGCGACGTACCCGTGCCTGCGTACGCCGACGAACTCCCCGAAGCGTTCCTGTTCCCCGCTCATGCCGCACACCCTCCCGGTTAACGATCGTTACCGGGAGGATCCTAGGTGGGGCGCCTGGTCAGAAGCCATGGTTCGACCGTGCCGAGTCCGCGCACCGGCCGCTGCCACATCGGCTGGAGCGCGAACCGGTACGAGGGCGGGGTGACGCCCTCCTGCTCCGCCTTCTCCGCCTCGGCCGACGCCTGCGCCTCGGAGACCGGCGCGTCACCGGTCCGCGACAGCTCCTCGGCGAGCGCCCCGTCGACGAGGAGCGCGTTCTTCGGCGCTATCGAGGTGAGCCGGCTGGCCAGGTTCACGGTCGTGCCGAAGACGTCGCCCATGCGGGTGGTGACCGTGCCGAAGGCGATGCCGACGCGCAGGGCCGGCATCATCTGGTCGGCCTCCATGGTCTCGATGAGCCGCAGCGCGATCTCCGCCGCCGTGCCCGCGTCGTCCGCCGCGTAGAGGACTTCGTCGCCGAGCGTCTTGATGAGCCGGCCGCCGTGGGCCGCGACGAGGTCCGCGCAGGTCGTCTCGAACGCCTCGACCAGCTCGCCCAGCTGCTCCTCCTCCAGGCGCCGCGTCAGCCGCGTGAACCCGACGAGGTCCGCGAAGCCGACCGCGAGCCGCCGGTCGACCATCTCCTCGTCGTCGGCGGCCTGCACGACCCGCCCGGTGGCGGCGGCCAGCTGGCGCCGCCAGACGTAGCGCAGGAACTCCTCCAGCTCGGGCAGGAGCAGCTCGACGAGCGGATACGTGACCTCGGTACGGGTCATGCCGGGCTCGGGCGGCTCGGTCAGCCCCTCCAGGAAGGAATCGATCTGCCATTCCGCCAGCCGGGCGGTGGTCTGCCCGGTGGACCGGGCGACCTGCACCGCCATCGGCTCGCTGAGCAGCCCCGCCTCGACGAGGCCGGCGAGCCGCCGCAGGGCCAGGACGTCCGCCTCGGTCAGGGCCTTGGCCTGCCCGATGTCGGCGAAGCCCATGGCCCGCCAGAACCGGGAGGCGAGGTCCATGGAGACGCCGGCGGTACGGGCGGCCTGGAAGGGGGTGTAGCGGCGCTCGGCGCCGAGGATCAGCTGCTCCAGGCGGATGGCGAGCGGATCGTCGGTCGGCTCCGCGGTGTGGTCGACGGCGTGGTGGGGCGTGGGGTACGGCGACGGCTCCACGGCGGCGGGCACCCCGCTCCCGGACCCGTCCGCCCGGACGACACCGTGGACCGGGCCCGCGCCGGGGCCGGACGGGGCCGCCGCACCCGCGGAGGGCTCCTTGCCCGCACCGGAGGGCGCGGGCGTGCCGGACTCCGGGTCCGTGTCCCGGTCCCGCCGCTCGCCCGCAGGGGACCCCGTGTCGTCGACGGTCACGTACCGCCTCCTGCCCGTTCCCTGCGCACTGCCCTGTGTCCTGCCGATCGTCTGTCGCGCGATCCGTCGCGGATCGCCTCAACGATACGGCAGGTGTGCCCTACCTCACTCCCCCGTCCCGTGCGTCCCCTCCGCGCCCGGCCCCGGCCTGAGGTGGACGACGTCACCGGCCCCCACCGGCTGCTGGACCCCCTCCTCCGTCGCCAGCACCAGCCGCCCGTGGCCGTCGACGGCCACCGCCTCGCCGGTCACCGACCGGCCGCCGGGCAGTTCCGCCCGCACCGTGCGGCCGAGCGTCGCGCACCCCGCCACGTACGCCTCCTGGAGCCGGCAGGCCGCCGGATCGCCGTCTGCCGCCCGCCATTCGCCGTACCACTGTCCGAGCGAACGCAGCACGGAACGCAGCAGCGGATCGCGGTCCGTGGAGACCGCTCCGGCGAGCGCGAGCGACCCCGCGCCGGGGACCGGCAGCTCCTCCTCCGTCAGGGTGACGTTGATGCCGATGCCGACGACGACACCGTCCGCCGCCCGCTCGGCGAGGATGCCGCCGGCCTTGCGTTCCTCGCCGCCGACTGTCACCAGGAGGTCGTTGGGCCACTTGAGTGCCGTGTCGGCGCCCGCGGACCGGGACAGCCCGGTCGCCACCGCGACGCCGGCGAGCAGCGGCAGCCAGCCCCACTTCTCGGCGGGGATCCCGGTGGGCTTGAGCAGTACGGAGAAGAACAGCCCGGAGCGCGCGGGCGCCGACCAGCGCCGGTCGAGGCGTCCGCGGCCGCCGGTCTGCTCCTCGGCGACGAGCACCGCGCCTTCGGGCAGCTCCTGGGCCCGCGCGGCCAGGTCGGTGTTGGTGGAGCCGGTGGAGGGCACGACGTCCAGGGACGTCCACAGGCCGCCCTCCCGCACCAGTGCGCGGCGCAGCGCGTCGGCGTTGAGCGGCGGCCGGCCGAGGTCGGACCAACGGCTGTCTGAAGCATCGGGAGGCGTCATGCAACCCAGCGTAGGTGTGGCAAACGACGCACTGCCGAGCGGCACACGCGCCGCTACGCTACGTGCCAGTAGCCGTCCGCTGACCAGGCAGGGAGCCGCATCCCGATGTCCGAGCCCGAGACAGACATTCACACCACCGCGGGCAAAATCGCGGACCTGCAGCGCCGCATCGACGAGGCGACGCATGCGGGCTCCGCGCGCGCGGTCGAAAAGCAGCACGCCAAGGGCAAGTTGACGGCCCGTGAACGGATCGACCTGCTCATGGACGAGGGGTCGTTCGTGGAGCTCGACGAGTTCGCCCGGCACCGCTCGACGAACTTCGGCATCGAGAAGAACCGTCCGTACGGCGACGGCGTGGTGACCGGCTACGGCACGGTCGACGGCCGCCCCGTCTGCGTCTATTCGCAGGACTTCACGATCTTCGGCGGGTCGCTCGGCGAGGTCTACGGCGAGAAGATCGTCAAGGTCATGGACTTCGCGCTGAAGACCGGCTGCCCGGTCGTCGGCATCAACGACGGCGGCGGCGCGCGCATCCAGGAGGGCGTCGTCGCGCTCGGCCTGTTCGCCGAGATCTTCCGCCGCAACGTCCACGCGTCGGGGGTCGTGCCGCAGATCTCGCTGATCGTCGGCCCGTGCGCCGGCGGCGCGGTCTACTCGCCCGCGATCACCGACTTCACGGTGATGGTCGACCAGACCTCGCACATGTTCATCACCGGCCCCGACGTCATCAAGACGGTGACCGGTGAGGACGTCGGCTTCGAGGAGCTCGGCGGCGCGCGCACGCACAACACCACGTCGGGCGTCGCGCACCACATGGCGGGCGACGAGAAGGACGCGATCGAGTACGTCAAGTCGCTGCTCTCGTACCTGCCTTCGAACAACCTCAGCGAGCCGCCGGCCTTCCCGGAGGAGGCGGACCTGGAGACGTCCGGCGAGGACCGCGAGCTGGACACGCTCATCCCGGACAGCGCCAACCAGCCGTACGACATGCACACGGCCATCGAGCACGTCCTGGACGACGGCGAGTTCCTGGAGACGCAGGCGCTCTTCGCGCCCAACATCATCACCGGCTTCGGCCGGGTCGAGGGCCGGCCGGTGGGCATCGTCGCCAACCAGCCGATGCAGTTCGCCGGCTGCCTGGACATCAACGCGTCCGAGAAGGCCGCGCGCTTCGTCCGCACCTGCGACGCGTTCAACGTGCCGGTGCTCACCTTCGTGGACGTGCCGGGCTTCCTGCCGGGTGTGGACCAGGAGTACGGCGGCATCATCCGGCGCGGCGCCAAGCTGATCTACGCGTACGCGGAGGCGACCGTCCCGCTGATCACGGTCATCACGCGCAAGGCGTTCGGCGGTGCGTACGACGTCATGGGCTCCAAGCACCTGGGCGCGGACCTGAACCTGGCGTGGCCGACCGCGCAGATCGCGGTGATGGGCGCGCAGGGCGCGGTCAACATCCTGCACCGGCGCACCATCGCCGCCGCCGAGGACCCGGAGGCGGTCCGGGCGGAGCTGATCTCCGACTACGAGGACACGCTGCTGAACCCCTACGTCGCCGCCGAGCGCGGTTACGTGGACGCGGTGATCATGCCGTCGGACACCCGCCGGCACATCGTGCGCGGGCTGCGTCAGCTGCGCACGAAGCGGGAATCCCTCCCCCCGAAGAAGCACGGCAACATCCCCCTCTAGGAGCTCCAGAAAGGGCCGTTGACGATGATCAAGGTCGTACGGGGCAACCCGACCCCGGAGGAGCTGGCCGCCGCCCTGGCGGTGGTCCAGGCACGCGCCGCGGCGGCGGCCGGCCCGCCGTCCGGCGCGGCGCAGCCGCCGGCCGCCTGGTCGGACCCGGCCAGGGTGGCGCGGCGGCGGCTGCCGCAGCCGGGGCCGACGGCGTGGGGCCGGACGTACTGGCCCGGCTAGACGCAGCGACGTGAAGGCGTGAAGGCCGGACCCGCGCGCAGGTGGCGGGGCCGGCCTTCGGCGTGTCCGCCGGGGCCTCTAGAGGACCTCGGCGACGGTCTGCGCCATCAGCCGGTAGCCCGCGTCGTTGGGGTGCAGCGCGTCGCCGTGGTCGTACGCCGGGTCGAGGCGGTCGGGGTCGGCCGGGTCGGCGAGCGCCTTGTCGAAGTCGGCGTACGCGTCGAACTCTCCCGACGTGCGGATCCAGTGGTTCACCTCGTCGCTGACCTTCGCCGCGTGCGGCCCCCAGTGGTCGGAGCCCTTGAGCGGGAGCAGCGTCGAGCCGACGACCCGCAGGCCCTCGGCGTGGGCGGCGCGGATCAGCTTCCGGTATCCGGCGACGAGTTCGGCGGAGGAGACGACGGGGGACGGCTTGTAGGTGGGCTGGTCCTTCGCCTCGCTGAAGCCGATGTCGTTGAGTCCTTCGAGGATGACGACGGTGGAGACGCCGGGCTGGTCGAGGGCGTCGCGGCCGAAGCGGGCGGTGGCGCGTTCGCCGTACCAGGCGGAGTCGTTGAGGACGAGGTTTCCGCCGATGCCCTGGTTGACGACCGGGCGGCCGGTGCGCTCGGCGAGGGCGTCGGAGTAGCGGCGGTCGGTGTGGGGGGTCGAGCCGAAGCCGTCGGTGATGGAGTCGCCGAAGAGGACGATGCCGTCCTTCCCGCGGGGCCGGGCTTCGCGGACCTCGACGCCGGAGAGGTAGTACCAGGACTGGGTGGAGTCGGTGAAGGCGGCGCCGGAGGCGTCCGCCCGGTGGTCGCCTTCCGCGCGGTAGGTGTCGGTCCATGCCTGGGAGTGGAAGGTGGCGGGTCCGGTGGTGCCCGCGAGGTAGAGGGTGACGCTGACGGACTCCAGCCGCTCCAGGGGCAGCCGGACGGCGTCGCTGCGCAGCTCGCCGCGGGCCGGTATCTCCACGGACCGCTTTCCGGAGAAGGTGAGGTGGCGGACGCTGCCGGGTTCGACGGCGGCGCCCTTCGCCGTACGGGCGACGGTGGCGCCGGTGATCGTGAGCGGCGAGGTCCCGTAGGCGTTGGAGAGGCGGATACGGGCCTGCTCGCCGGCGGCGGTGACGCGGACGACCTGGCGGACGGTCTGGCGGGAGAAGCCCTCCTGGGACCAGTTGGGGGTGAAGCCGGTGCTGGGGAGCTGCGGGGACGCGCCCCAGGCGGCGGTCCAGCGGCCGGCGGACTGCGCGGAGGACGGCGGCTGCGCGGAGGACGGGGGCGGCGCGGCGCCGAGGAGGCCGAGCGCGAGGGCGGAGGCGGCGACGGGGGCGGCGATACGGCGGACCGGGTGGGCGTTCATGACACAGCCCTTTCACTAATGGGAAGCAAGTTCCGTTAAGGTGTGAGGACCGTACCAGACCCGGAGCGTCTAATGGAACAGAATTCCCGTTTGGAACCCGCCGCGCTCACGCCGGGGTCCGTGCGCCCCGGCGGACGGACCGCCAAGGTCCGCGCCGCCGTGCTCGGAGCGACACAGGAGGCGCTGGTGGAGGGGGGCTTCCACGGCCTGAACATGGACCGCGTCGCGGCGAGCGCGGGCGTCGGCAAGACCACGGTCTACCGCCGCTGGGGCTCGGCGGCGGGCCTCGTCGCCGACCTGCTGCGCGACATGGCCGAGCAGTCGGTGCCCGCCGCCGACACCGGCTCTCTGGAGGGCGACCTCCTGGCCAACGCCCGTCTCGTGCACCGGACCCTCACCGATCCGCGCATGGGCCCGGTCTTCCGGGCGGTCATCGCGGCGGCGGCGTGCGACGAGGAGTGCGCGCACGCGCTGAACGGCTTCTACGCGACGCGCATCCGCGCGTGGGCACCGTGCGTGGAGCGGGCGGCGGAGCGGGGGGAGGTCCCGGCCGGCACGGACGCGGGCGAGGTGGTCCGGGCGGTGTCCGCCCCGCTCTACTACCGCTTCGCGGTGAGCCGGGAGCCGCTCGGAGAGGCGGACGCGGCGCGGGCGGCGGGGGCGGCACTGGCTGCGGCGCGAGCCGGAACGTTCACCCGGAATTAGTCCATCGGTACTGGCCCGCCTGAGTACAGGTACTCAGGCGCCGAAGCCGTGCGGGCCGCAGGATCGAAGGCATGCTGTGGTCCGACCCGGAGAACGAGCCTCCGAAAGAGCTGCGTGAGATGCAGGCGATGCTCCGGCGCGCGGGCGTGCTGCTCGCCCTGGCGATGGTGGTGGCGATGTTCGTACTGGGCGTCCACTGACCCGGCCGGCCGGGGACCTGCCCCGCGGGGACGACCGCCCGCGCCGGCGTCCTACGATGAACCGCATGACTGACCCGCGCCGTCGCCTCGTCCTCGCCTCCGCCTCCCCCGCCCGCCTCGGGCTGCTCCGCCAGGCCGGGCTCGCCCCCGAGGTGATCGTCAGCGGCGTCGACGAGGACGCGATCACCGCGCCCACGCCCGGCGAGCTGGCCCTCGTACTCGCGGAGGCGAAGGCCGCGTCCGTCGCCGCCCGCCCCGAGGCCGCCGGCGCCCTCGTCATCGGCTGCGACTCCGTACTGGAACTGGACGGCCGGGCACTCGGCAAGCCCGCCGACGCCGAGGACGCCACCGCCCGCTGGAAGTCCATGCGCGGCCGCTCCGGCGTCCTGCGGACCGGGCACTGCGTGATCGACACCGCCACCGGCCGCCGCACCTCCGCCACCGCGTCCACCACGGTCCGCTTCGGCGAGCCGTCCGACGCCGAGATCGCCGCGTACGTCGCGACCGGCGAGCCCCTCCACGTCGCCGGCGCCTTCACCCTCGACGGCCGCTCGGCCCCGTTCGTCGACGGCATCGACGGCGACCCCGGCAACGTCATCGGCCTGTCGCTGCCGCTGCTGCGCCGGCTCCTCGCCGACCTGGGGACGCCGATCACCGCCCTCTGGGCATGACGTCGCCCAGCACCGCGATCCCCTCCGCGATCCCGCCCGGCGGCGTCGCGGCGTAACCCAGGACGAGTCCGGGGCGGCCCGGGCGCTGCCTGTGCCACGACAGCGGCTGCACCTTGACGCCACGTGCGAGCGCCGCGGCCGCGAGGTCGGTGTCGGTACCGGCGGATCCCGGGCCGGCGGATCCCGGGCCGGCGAAGGTGACCACGAGGTGCAGGCCCGCCGCCGCGCCGTGCACCACCGCCCCCGGCAGGTGTTCCCCGATCGCCGCGATCATCGCGTCCCTGCGGGTCCGGTGCCGCCTGCGCAGAAGGCGCAACTGCCGTTCCATCTCGCCCGATTCCATCAGCCGCGCCAGCACCAGCTGCGGCAGTACCGGGTTGCCGAGGTCGGCGAACCGCTTGGCGTCCACCAGCGCGTCCCGGTACTTCGGCGGCGCCAGCATCCACCCCACCCGCAGCGCGGGCGCGAGCAGCTTGGACACGCTTCCGGCGTAGCAGACGTGCTCCGCGAGCACCGCGCGCAGGGCGGGCACCGGCGGCCGGTCGTAACGGTGTTCGGCGTCGTAGTCGTCCTCGACGATCAGGCCGCCCTCCCCCGCCCACCGCATCAGCTCCCGGCGCCGTACCCCGCCGAGCACCACCCCGGTCGGAAACTGATGGGCCGGGGTCAGCAGGACCGCCCGCGCACCGGTGGCGCGCAGTTCGTCGACCCGCACCCCTTCGGCGTCGACCGCGACCGGCGGGGTCTCCATCCGCCAGTTGCGCAGATGCTGGCGGGTGCCGAGCGAGCCGGGGTCCTCCACCGCCATCGTGCGGATCCCGTCGGCCCCGAGCACCTGCGCCAGCAGCCCGAGCCCCTGGGCGGTGCCGGAGGTGACGAGGACCTCGCCGGCGTCCACCCTGATCCCGCGGTTGCGGGCCAGCCAGTTCGCCACGGCGCGCCGCAACTCCGGTGCGCCGCGCGGATCTCCGTACCCGAGGTCGGACGCCGAGAGGTCCTTGAGTACGGAGCGCTCCGCGCGCAGCCACGCCGTGCGCGGGAACGCGGCCAGATCGGGCACGCCCGGTGACAGGTCGATGCGGGCCGGCGCCGCGCGCAGCGCGTCGAAGACGTCCGGGGCGGACGGCGTCACGGCGAACAGCGCGCCCACCGGCGAACCGGCAGCGGGAGCGGAGCCGGACCCAGGAGCGGGGCCGGCAGAGGGAGGCGGGGCCGCCACGACCACCGTTCCGCCCCGCCCCCGTCCCGCGACATGCCCGTCCTCGGTCAGACGCTGGTACGCCTCCGTCACCACGCCGCGCGACACGCGCAGTTCGCCGGCGAGCACCCGCGTGGCCGGCAGCCGGCTCCCCACCGGAAGACTGCCGTCCGATATCGCGTCCCTGAGCCTGCGGGCCAGCCAGTCCGACAGCCCGCCGGCCGGCGCGTCGTCGGTGTTCAGCTGGAGGAAGTCCGACCCGGACACCGGCGGTGCGGCCGGAGCCGGAGCCGGAGTTATGGACCGGCCGGACGCGTCTCCTTTGGACCTGTGCACCGGGCCATTGTGCCGCCAGGGTGAGCACATGAACACCGAATTCCTACTGACGTCACTGATCGTCGTCGCCACCCCCGGCACCGGCGCGCTGTACACGATGGCGGCCGGCCTCTCACACGGCGCCCGCGCGAGCGCCGTCGCCGCCGTCGGGTGCACGCTCGGCATCATTCCGCACATGGTGGCGGCGATCACGGGCCTCGCGGCGCTGCTGCACACCAGCGCGACGGCGTTCCAGGTCCTCAAGTACCTCGGAGTCGCCTACCTCCTCTACATGGCGTGGAGCACGCTGAGGGACGAGAACGCCCTCACGGCGGAGAAGGAGACCGGACCCCGCCCGGCGGCGAAGGTGATCGCGTCCGGCGTTCTCATCAACATCCTCAATCCGAAGCTCACGATCTTCTTCTTCGCGTTCCTGCCTCAGTTCGTGAGCGCGGGCGAGCCGAACGCGCTGGTGCGCATGGCCGAGTTGAGTGCCGTGTTCATGCTGCTCACCTTCCTCGTCTTCGCCGCCTACGGAAGGTTCGCCGCCGCGATGCGCCACCACGTCCTCTCGCGCCCCCGGATCCTGACCTGGCTGCGCAGGGTCTTCGCGGGCGCGTTCGCCGCCCTCGGCGCCCGGCTCGCGTTCCTCTGAAACCCCGCGCGCGATCCCCGCGCCGCGCCGCGGACGATCCGTCAGGCCGGTGCCGGAGTTCCGCCCTCCGGCCCGGCGGGCGGCGGCGCGTCCGCGACGCCCGTGGCATCGCCCCGTTCCTCCCGCTCGCCGTACGCGACGAGCGACAGCACGATCAGGCCGAGCACGGCCATCATCGCCGCGAACGCGGTCCACCCGACCAGCCCGACCGCCAGCGCCCCGAGCACCCCGTGCACCACCGCGCACGCGATGAGCAGGGTCCGGCCGAGGCGGCCCGGCGCCCGGTCCGCCAGCGCGGCGCGCAGCAGGAAGACTCCGCACGCGACCAGGTAGAGGCCGAAGACGCCGCCCATCACCCATGTCGAGGCGGCCATGACGCCGGAGTCCAGACCGTCCAGGGACATCGACTGGCTGTCGACGACCCTGCCGAGGATCCAGTGGACGCCCACGATCCCGACGGCTTCGACGAACAGCACGGCCGCGGACACGGCAGCGATCGGCCTGCGCGCCATGGCGCCCCACTCTCTTCCGGCTGTTACCCCTAGTACGTGCGCGACGGCCCAAACGCTACTAACGGGTAAACCTCCGTACAAGGGGTCCGGCACCGCCGGTCCCCGGGCAAAGAATCATTCGGCCATTCGTAGGGACTCCACAAAGAAAGCCGCCGCACGGCTGACCGCCCGGACAGAGACCTGTGCCACACCGGACAACTACTGTGCGGTGAAGGAACCCGTCGTACCGTGGTGCGACAAGGGAATTCGCGAATCGCGCGAGCCTCGCATCACGCTCCGTGTGGGCAAGCTCACCATTGGGGACGGGTCGTAGGGCCGTGTCGGCAGTCCCTAAACTCAGCTTGTTTCAAGGAGGGAGCCATCGTGCGCAAGGTGCTCATCGCCAACCGTGGCGAAATCGCTGTCCGCGTTGCTCGGGCCTGCCGGGATGCCGGGATCGCGAGCGTGGCCGTC
>NZ_JBSFUB010000077.1:0-34015 GCF_053591575.1 Streptomyces altiplanensis
CCCCGCCGGCCCCCCCCCGGCCGCCCCCCCCCCCCGCCCCCGGGCCCCCCGCCCACACCCCCCCCCCGCCCCCCTCCCCCTGCGGACCGGTCCGCAGGGGAAGGCGGCCTTCAGTACCGGGTGGCGTCAGTCCTGTCCGACCCGTGCTCAGGGCCCTTGTCCCGATGAGGGCAGGCGTTCCGGCGGACGGGTGCGCATGCGCGGGCGATGGGCGACGAGTGACGGGGGGAGGGCAACCGGACGCCGATCGGGGCCGGTTGCCGCCCACCGCCACCCGTCGGCCGGGAGCGCTGGACCGGGCGGTGCGCCGGGATCAGACCGCCGGGGCCGGGTAGGTCGGGTACTCCACGCCGGACACGTGCTGGACGACGCGGATGACCTGGCAGGAGTAGCCGAACTCGTTGTCGTACCACAGGTAGAGGATCGCGTTGTCGCCGTCGACCTTGGTGGCGCCGGCGTCGACGATCGAGGCGTGGCGCGAGCCGATGAAGTCGCTCGAGACCGCGTCGGGAGCGGTGGTGAAGTCGATCTGGCGCTTGAGCGGCGAGGTCAGCGACACGTTGCGGAGGTAGTCGAGGACCTCCTCACGCGTGGTCTCGCGCTCGAGCCGCAGGCTGAGGATCGCGATCGAGACGTCCGGCACCGGCACACGGATCGAGCTGCCGGTGATCGGCGCCTTGAGCTCGGGCAGTGCCTTGGCGACGGCGGAGGCGGCACCGGTCTCGGTGATCACCATGTTGAGCGGCGCCGAGCGGCCACGGCGGTCGGCCTTGTGGTAGTTGTCCAGCAGGTTCTGGTCGTTGGTGAACGAGTGGACGGTCTCCACGTGGCCGCGCAGGACGCCGTACTCGTCGGCCATCGCCTTCAGCGGCGGGACGATCGCGTTGGTGGTGCAGGACGCGCAGGACAGGATCTGGTCGTCCGGCTTGATCGTGTCGTGGTTGACGCCGTGCACGATGTTGGGGACGTCGCCCTTGCCCGGCGCGGTCAGGACGACCTTGTCGATGCCGGGACGCAGGTGGGTCGACAGGCCCTCGCGGTCGCGCCACTTGCCGGTGTTGTCGATGAGGATGGCGTCCTTGATGCCGTACGCCGTGTAGTCGACCTCCGACGGGTCGCCGGCGTAGATCACCTTGATCTCGTTGCCGTTGGCGACGATCGTGCTGTTCGCCTCGTCGACGGTGATCGTGCCCTGGAACTGGCCGTGGATGGAGTCACGGCGCAGCAACGAGGCGCGCTTGACGAGATCCTCGGCGGCCCGGCCACCGCCCGGGCGGACGACGATGGCGCGCAGCCGCAGGCCGTTGCCGGAGCCGGCCTTCTCGATGAGCAGGCGGGCGACGAGGCGGCCGATGCGGCCGAAGCCGTAGAGGACGACGTCGCGCCCCTCGCTGCGCTCGATCTTGTTGGCGCCCGTGGCACCGGCGACGGCCTCGGCGGTGAACTCCTCGACGGAGAGACCGCGGTCGTCGGCCTTGTACGTGGCGGCGAGCATGCCGATGTCGATCTGGGAAGGGCCGAGATCGAGCGTGGTGAGAGCCTGCAGGAACGGCAGCGTCTCGGTGACCGAGAGTTCTCCGCCGGCGATCTGCCGGGCGAAACGGTGGGTCTTGAGGATGCTGACCACTGACTTGTTCACCAAGGAGCGGCTGTGGAGCAGGACCGTGACATCACGCTCCCGGTGTAGCTTCCCGATGATGGGGATCATCGACTCCGCGATCTCCTCGCGGTTCTTCCAGTTGGTGAACGAGTCGTCATTGACAGTCACAGGTTTATCTTTCGAGCTAGGCGGCGCTCATATGCTAACCCCACCGCTGCTTTGATCATCCAGGTGGTGCCACCTGAGCGGGATGCCCTGCTCGGGCCCATGGCCCGACCGGGGCTGGGGGTGGCCTGCCGGGCGGCGTGAAGATACTTGAGCCGGTGGGATCCTGGTCGCTGATGAGGATGCGGGTAGGAGACGGCAGGCGTGGCACGAGGCCCGGCCCGGTGGCGGGCTGTGGGTGTACGTGCTCCTGGTGCCGGCCGTGTTGGCGGGTTTGGTGGCCATGCACGGCTTGGGTCCTGCTGCCCCTCCGGCGTCGCCCTCCGCCGTGCCGGAGGTCCGCCACGCGGTCATGGCCGCGGCCTCGTCGCACTCCGGCGCGGCCGCGTACGAGGGCTGTGTCCACGCCGGCCATGACGACGGTGGTGACGGCGGACATGCCGAGCACGCCGACGACACGTGCGCTGCCGGCGGTACGAGCGCAGCGCCCGCAGTGCCCGACCCGGCCCCGGCCGGGGCCGTCGCGTGCCCGGCTGCGGACGTGCCCACCCCCGCGGCGACGCCGGGCGGGCGGGCCCCGCCCTCGTTGAGCGCACTGCAACTCCTGCGCATATAAGCCGGCCCGCTGCGCCCGCCCCCGCCGGGCGGTGCCGCCGTCAAGAGCCATGCCCATGGAGCACACACGCAGGAGTCGCACCACCATGACCGCACACCGTTCCCTGATCCGCCGTGCCACCGCCGCCGACGTCGCCTTCGCGAAGGGGATGATCCCGCACCACCGTCAGGCGGTCGAAATGGCCGGTCTGGCGCAGACGCGCGCTGAATCCGCCGAGGTCGAGAAGCTGGCCGCGGAGATCAAGAAGGCACAGGACCCGGAGATCGGGACGCTGTCCGGGTGGCTCACCGCCTGGGGCGAGGAAGTCCCCGAGGAGGGCCTGGACGCCGGGCACGGCGGCCACTCCATGGCCGGGACGATGACGCCTGAGGAGATGGACGAGCTGGAGAAGGCATCCGGCACGGCGTTCGACACCGCATTCGTGCGGATGATGGTCAAGCACCACGAAGGCGCGGTCGAGATGGCGAAGACCGAGCGGTCCGACGGCGCCTGCCGGCCCGCCAAGGACATGGCCGGTGACCTCGTCACCTCGCAGAGCGCCGAGATCACGCGCATGAACGAGCTGCTCGGCGACGACTGACCCCACGGGCCGGCTGCGGGGGCGGCCACCAGCCGTCCCCGCAGCGCGAGCTCACAGCTGGCAGGAGACATCCAGCAGCTTGAGGGGCTTCTCCGCGTCCAGGTCGACGTACGCGGTGAAGTGCCGCTTGTCGTTCGCGCCCCAGTGAGTGGTGACCGTCGCCCAGCCGACCCCCGCCGACTGCGCGGTGGTCACCTTGCCGACCGAGATGTTCTGCGGCGTGTTCTGGGCGCACAGCAGCAGGTCGTAGTCGGGGGTGTTGGCGGCCCGTTCCTTGAGGTCGGGCGCCACTTGGTGCTCGCGCTGCCAGGGGGACGGGCCGTGCTTGCCGTAGAAGCCGACCAGGAAGCGGTGGATCTCCGCAGCGGTCCAGCGGCTGTCCGGGGCGGGCTCGGCCGTCGGGGCGGTCCGCACGGCCGGGGTGTCGTGGGCGGTCGCGGCGGCCCGGTCCGGCTGGGCGGCGGCCGGAGAGGTCGCGGCCATGGTCAGGGTGAGGCCGACTGCGGCGGCGCACGCGGTGACGACAGCGGTGGCACGCGAAGCGGTACGGGGCATCAGATGTCCTCGACTTCCGTTTTTCATGCGCATTGTCCGGTCTTGGCTACTGAGACACATGGATGCGCCGAATGGTTGCGGCCCCCACACCCGAATCCTCCCTCGGTATCCCTTGTGCGGCTGCCGCTGTCCGCCGGTTGGCCGTACGGATGACGCCGCAGCGGTGGACTCGGCGGGCGGGCGCACAAGCTCCGCGGAGCTTCTCGCCCGCCACGACGGCCCGCCTACCGGAAGGCACCGCCGCCGAGGAGCGCGGTGAGTACCTGCCCGGCGAAGTCCAGACCTGCCTGCTCCCGCGGGGTCAGGGTGGTGGGGGTGTCATCGGCGGGCACCGCGGTGGCGGTCCCGGAGGCGAGCAGGACGGCTGCGAGGGAGGCGGTGAGGGCAAGGGCGAAACGACGGCGCATGGTTCTGTCCCTTCGGCGCGTACGAGGATTCCGTCCCATCTTCACCGTGCGACGGGCGCGCTTGTGCGTCGCCGGCCCCGGACAGCTTGATTTCCCCGGGCACATCACCCGATCCGGTCAGGCACCTCACCCGTCGGGAGTCACTGTGCCGGGGCCGGAAAGCCTCTCCCGTAACGGCTGGGCCTTCGAGCTCCGGCCCCTGCCCGGCCGGGTCAGGGGCGCTGAGGCGCCGCGGGCTTCGGCGTCGCGGACGACGGCTCGGGCTGAGGGGGCTTGAAGCAGGCGGTGACCGTCTTGCCGTGCTGCTGCGCATGGGTCTGCCAGCTGTCGGCGAGGGCCTGCACGATGCTGACGCCCCTTCCCGAAACGGCCCCCGGGCCCGGGTCCCTGGGCTTGGGCACGGCGGCGGCCTCGTCGTGGACGTTCACGTGCAGGCAGGTGCTGTCCCAGGTCAGCACCAGTTGGGCGTCACTGCGGGCGTGCAGGTGCGCGTTGGTGAGGAGTTCGGAGACCGCCAGTACGATCTCGTCCACGGTATCGGGTGCCCCGGCGGCCCAGGGGAGGGTCTCCAGCTGGCTACGCGTCCACTTCCGACCTTCGCGTACACCCTTGTCGGCGGGGAACGTGCGGGCCCATCCGGTCGCTTTGACGGCCATGGCATTCTCTCCGGAGTTCTCGTCCAGCAACGACTGCGGAACGTCTACCCTCTGCGGCCCGGATCACCTCGGCGCCGTACATCCGGACCGGGCGGGGCGGGGTCCGGACTCCGCGCGAAGGGCGTGAGGCCGCTGCCCTGATCAGGCGGGGTGGCCCGGCGACAGGTCGGCGACGTCGGTGAGGCCGAGCAGCCGGGCGCGGCCGGGCGGGCGCGGGGACCCGGCCACCGGCGCCAGGAGGAAACCCACGTGGTCTCCTCCCGCGAAGCGGTCCAGGACACGTCCGACGAACCAGGCACAGGCGTCGGTCAGTACCGGCGTGCCACCGTCCTGCGACTGCCACGCGACGCGTTCGAACTTGTCGACACGGTCACCGGTCTCGCCGCCGAACAGCCCGGCCAGCGCCCTGTCCTCACGACGCAGCAGGTGCACGCCCAGGTGCGAGGCCTGTCGGGCCACGCGGTACGTGTGATTGGCCGTGGACAGCCACACCATGAACCGGGGCGGACGGATCGAGCACTGGGAGGCGAACCCCACCAGGCATCCCGACCGCTCTCCTGCCGCTGCGGCCGTCACGACGTACATCGGATAGTCGAGCAGATCGGTGAACGTGTCGAGCTCCACGAGCCGACCGTACCCGGCCGACGGCCCGGCGGGGGCGCGTCGGCGGCCGCGAGCCCGTGAGAGCGTTCCGCGGACCCGGCGACCGGGCGGGCCGCCCACGACCGGGAAGGCGGGTCAGCCGGTGAAGGCGCCGGAAGGGCTTCCCCCGCCGTCCCTGTCCCCGTCCGTCCTGTCCCCGTCCGTCCGTCCGCCCGGCGCTCCGCCACTCGCCGGTGTGCTGACGGACAGCGGAGTCGCGATGTCCTCGAGGGACCTGCCCTCCGCCGCGACGGCGAAGAACACCGCCACCACACCCGCGGCCACCATCAGCGACGCGCCGATGCAGAACGCGAGTACGGCGTCCCCCACGACTCCGCTCTCCGTGAGCTTCGCGAACAGCAGCGGCCCGGAAATACCGCCGGCCGCCGTGCCGATGGCGTAGAAGAAGGCGATCGCCATCGCGCGGGTCTCCATCGGGAAGATTTCGCTGACCGTGAGGTAGGCGGAACTCGCGCCGGCCGAGGCGAAGAAGAGGACGACGGCCCAGCACGCGGTCATGGTCGTCGCGTCGAGCCAGCCGCTGTTGAAGAACCACGCGGTGACGAAGAGCAGCAGTCCCGAGAGGATGTAGGTGCCGGCGATCATCGGCTTGCGGCCCACCGTGTCGAACAGCCGCCCCAGCAGCAGCGGCCCGAGGAAGTTGCCGAAGGCGATGGCCGCGAAGAAGTACCCCGTCGACCCGCTGGACACGTCGAAGAACTTCACCAGGATCGAGCCGAAACCGAAGGTGATGGCGTTGTACAGGAACGCCTGCCCGATGAAGAGCGCGAAGCCGAGCACCGCGCGCTTGGGATAGGAGCGGAACAGCGTCCGGCCGATCTCGACGAATCCGATACTGCGCCGCTGCTCGATGGTGATGGCCGTCCCGGGTTCGGGCAGGCGCTTCCCGGTCTCCTCCTCGATCTCGCGTTCCACCCCGGTGACGAGTTCCTCCGCGCCTTCCGAGCGCCCGTGGATGAACATCCAGCGCGGACTCTCCGGCACGTGCCGGCGGACCAGCAGGATCACCAGGCCGAGTACGACACCGAGGGCGAAGGTGAGCCGCCAGCCGATGTCCTTGGGGAAGATGTCGGTGTTGAGAGCCAGGACCGACAGCAGGGCGCCGCCCATCGCGCCGAGCCAGTAGCTGCCGTTGATGATGAGGTCCACGCGTCCCCGGTACTTGCTGGGGATCAGCTCGTCGATGGCCGAGTTGATGGCCGCGTACTCGCCGCCGATGCCGAAGCCGGTGAGGAAGCGGAAAAGGAAGAACCACCACGAGGAGTAGGACAGGGCGGTCATCGCGGTCGCCGCCAGGTAGACCGCCAGGGTGATGAGGAACAGCTTCTTGCGGCCGTACCGGTCGGTGAGCCAGCCGAAGAACAGGGCGCCGGAACAGGCGCCGGCCACGTAGAGGGCGGCGGCGACCCCGGTGACCTGCGCGTCCGTGATCGGCAGCCCGCTGCCCTCCTCCGAGAGGCGGCTCGCGACATTGCCGACGACGGTCACTTCGAGGCCGTCGAGGATCCACACGGTGCCCAGCCCGATCACGATCATCCAGTGCCACCTCGACCACGGGAGGCGGTCGAGTCTGGCCGGGACTTTGGTGGTGATGGTCCCGGTCCCCACGCGTTCGGTCTGACTCATCTGCGCTTCCTCCTACAGCGACTCCATCGGCGCCCAAGGGGCCGGATCCAACTACCCCTGATCAAACTGGGCAAACCGCTCGGTAACCGCTGCCGGGTCCGTCCAGGGACGCGGGCCGGCGGACGACGGGCGGAGAAGCAAGTGAACATGCCTGCTCTGTTCGCTTCAGGCCCCGGCCGGGACTCCGTCTCCGCCCCGGCCGCTCCCTCGTCACCGCGCTTCCGGCCGTCGCCCACGACAGCGCGTCAGGACCTCGTCCCGTCTCCCGCAAGGCGGAACCCGGTGCCGACGGCAACGTGGTGATCCACGACAGCGAGGGCGCCCCGTCCGGCACGCCAGGACCCGGCACTGATCCGGCACCGGCCACCCGACCGGAACAGCCCGCCGGGGGACCGGCGGGCTGTTCCGCGCCATCGCGGGGGTGTTCGCCGGTGTGCCTGCGCCCCCGGCGGGCTCCGGTGTGGCTACGGCTCCGGCGGAGTCCTTGTGGCCGTCTGCGTCCGCACCGCCCCCATGCTCGCCGCGACGACCAGCACGATCGCCAGCCCCTCCGCGGGCGACAGGGCCTGACGCAGTACGAGGAAACCGGCCGTGGCGGCGATCGCCGGCTCCAGGCTCATCAGCACCGCGAACGTCGCAGCGGGCAGCCTGCGCAGTGCCAGCAGCTCCAGCGTGTACGGCAGGACCGACGACATCAGCGCCACCGCGAGCCCCAGCCCCAGCGTCGAGGGGACGAACAGCCGTGCCCCCGCCTCCACGAGCCCGAAGGGCAGGCTCAGCAGCGCGCCGGCCCCCATCGCCAGCGCCAGCCCGTCCGCCTGCGGAAAGCGCCGTCCGGTGCGGGCGCTGAAGACGATGTACGCCGCCCACATGCCGCCCGCCGCCAGGGCGAACGCCGCACCGGCCGGATCGAGCCGGTCGAAGCCCCCTCCGCCGAGCAGCACCACGCCGCCGAGGGCGAGCCCCGCCCACAGCAGGTTCACCGGCCTCCGCGAGACGAACACCGACAGGGCGAGCGGACCCAGTACCTCCAGGGTGACCGCCGCGCCCAGCGGGATACGGTCCACGGCCTGGTAGAAGAGCATGTTCATCCCGCCCATGGCGGCGCCGAAGGCGAGGACGGTGGCCCAGTCGGCGCGGGAGTGCCCGCGCAGCCGGGGCCGGCAGACCGCGAGCAGCACCAGGGCGGCGAGCACCAGCCGCAGCGTGACGACGCCGAGCGCACCGGCCCGCGGCATCAGCAGCACGGCGACGGCCGCCCCGAACTGCACCGAAAGACCGCCCGCGACGACGAGCGCCACAGGTCCCAGGGAACGCCGGGCGACGGGGGGCGGCGCGGCGCCGCCGCCGGACGTCCGCGCCGCCGCGCCCGCCGCCTCCGGCAGTACGGCCGCCGCGCCCGCCTGCACACCGGTGCCCGCGTCCGCGGACCGCGTGTCCTTCACTCCAGCCTCCCCGGTCCCTTCGCCCCGTCCGGTCCTCCTCACGCTACGGACCCGGGCGGCGCGCGTGAAATGCCGTTCTCGCTGCGGTTATGCTCCACACGCATGAGCATCGAGCTGCGCCATCTCCGCTGCTTCCTCGCCATCGCGGAGGAGTCCAACGTGACCAGGGCCGCGGCCCGGCTGGGCCTCACCCAGCCCAGCGTCTCCCGCACCCTCGCCTCGCTCGAGAAGCGGATGGGCGTGCGGCTGGTGGACCGCTCCACACACCACCTCGCCCTCACGGCGGAGGGCCGGGCCTTCCGCGACAAGGCCGCCGCCGCCGTTGCCGCCTTCGACGAGGCGCTCGACGCCGGACGGCTGCCGCACCGGCCCCTGCGGCTCGGACACGCCTGGTCGGCCCTCGGCCCGTACACCACCCCGCTGCTGCGCCGCTGGCAGCGGGAACATCCGGACACCCCGCTCGAACTGCTGAGAATCGACGACCGTACGGCGGGACTCGCCCGCGGCGAGGTCGACGCCGCCGTACTGCGCGGCCCGGTGGACACGCCCGGCCTGGTCACCGAGCTGCTGTTCACGGAGCCCAGGGTCGCGGCCGTGCCGTCGGACGATCCGCTCGCGGCGCGGGCCTCGCTGACCCTGGCGGACCTCGCGGCCGGCCCGGTCGTCCTGAACACGGTCTCGGGTCTGACGACGCCGGACCTGTGGCCCGAGGAGATCCGCCCCACGGCGACGGTCACGGTGGCCAACACGGACGACTGGCTCACCGCGATCGCCGCGGGCCGCGGCACGGGGGCGTCGGTGGCCTCCACCGCCCAGATGCACGCGCACCGCGGTGTGACGTACCGGCCGTTGACCGACGCCCCGAGCGCCCCCGTCTTCCTGGCCTGGCGCAGCGCGTCCCCGCATCCGGCCGTCCGTCGGCTGGTGGCCCTGGCGCGGGCGGTGGCCGGACCGCGCTGACGCGTCTTCGCGCCGCCAGGTCCGGCAGGTCCGACAGGTCCGGTACGGCGGCGACGCTGCTCCCCAGTGACTTCTGCCGCCTTCCGTTGCCGCGGAGGTGTTGACGTGTCTTCGTCACAGCCCTACCGTCCGATCGACCGGCCAGACCACGTTCGATATCTCGGACGAAATGAGGAGTTCATGCCGCCCCTGGACCGACGACGTTTTCTCCGCGGTGCGACGCTCGTTGCGGCGGTGCCACTGGTGTCGTCCCTGCCCGGGGCCCCGGCCACCGCGGCGCCCCGGACCTCGCCCCGCACCGCGCCCGCCGGTGGTGCCGGCGTCGCGCCGCCGGCACCGTCCGCCTGGAAAGTGCGGCCCTTCGCGCTCAAGGACGTGACGCTCGGCAGCGACGGAGTCTTCGCCGCCAAGCGCGACCTGATGCTCGATCACGGCCGTGGCTACGACGTCGACCGGCTGTTGCAGGTCTTCCGTGCCAACGCCGGGCTCTCCACCCGTGACGCGGTCGCTCCCGGCGGCTGGGAGGGTCTCGACGGCGAGGCGAACGGAAACCTCCGCGGCCACTACACGGGCCACTTCCTCACCATGCTCTCCCAGGCGTACGGGAGCACCGGGGAGGCGGCCTACTCCGACAAGGTCCGCTACATGATCGGCGCCCTGACCGAGGTCCGTGAGGCGCTGCGCCGCGATCCGGCCGTGCTCAGCGTCCCGGGGAGGTTCGGTACGGCCGCCGAGAACGTGCGCGGCTCCCACCAGTACGTCGACCTGCCCGCCGGCGTCCTCGGCAACGCACCCTCCCTCACCCTCTCCGCCTGGGTGAAGCCCACGCACGACGCCGACTGGACCCGCGTCTTCGACTTCGGCGACGACACCACCCGCTACCTCTACCTGGCCGCCCGCAACGCGAACGGCCACCCCCGCTTCGCCCTCACCACCAGCGGCCCCGGCGGCGAGCAGAGCGTCGACGGCACCGCCCCGCTGCCGCTGAACCGGTGGAGCCACCTCGCGGTGACGCTCACCGGCACGACCGCCACGCTCTACGTCAACGGCGCCGCCGTCGGCCGGAACACCGCGACGACCCTCGGCCCGGCGGCGCTCGGGACCCTCGCCCACCACTGGCTCGGCCGCTCGCACTTCCCCGCCGACCCCGTCTTCGCCGGAGCCTTCGACCGGGTCGACATCTGGTCGCGGGCGCTGACCGCCACCGAGATCGCCGGACTCCAGGACACGCCCGCCGACCGGTCCTCCGCGGGCGCCGGCGACCTGGCCTCGTACCGCTTCGACGAGACGAGCGGCTCCGCCTTCGCCGACTCCTCCGGCCGCGGACTCCACGCCACCCTGCGCCGCACCTGGGGCGCGCCGAGCCACCCCGGTTTCCTCGCGGCGTACCCGGAGACGCAGTTCATCACCCTGGAGTCGATGACCGCCGGCAACTACACCGTGGTGTGGGCGCCGTACTACACCGCCCACAAGATCCTGCGCGGACTCCTCGACGCGTACCTGGGCACCGGTGACACCCGGGCGCTCGACCTCGCCGAGGGCATGTGCGACTGGATGTACTCCCGGCTGTCCAAGCTGCCCGCCACCACCCTGCAGCGCATGTGGGGGATCTTCTCCAGCGGCGAGTTCGGCGGCATCGTCGAAGCGATCTGCGACCTGTACGCGGTCACCGGGAAGCGCGAACACCTGGCGCTGGCCCGGCTCTTCGACCTCGACCGGCTCATCGACGCCTGTGCCGCGGGCGAGGACATCCTGAACGGCATGCACGCCAACCAGCACATCCCCGTCTTCACCGGGCTGGTCCGGCTGTACGACGAGACCGGCGAGGAGCGGTACCTCACCGCGGCGAAGAACTTCTGGGGCATGGTCGTCCCGACCCGGATGTACGGCATCGGCGGCACCAGTACCGCGGAGTTCTGGAAGGCGCCCGGGGCCGTCGCCGCAACGCTCAGCGACACCAACGCCGAGACCTGCTGCGCGTACAACCTGCTCAAGCTGAGCCGGACGCTGTTCTTCCACGAGCAGGACCCGGCGTACATGGACTACTACGAGCGGGCGCTCCACAACCAGATCCTCGGCTCCAGGCAGGACCGGCCGGACGCGGAGAAGCCGCTCGTCACCTACTTCGTCGGGCTGCGGCCCGGACACGTGCGCGACTACACGCCCAAGGCGGGTACGACGTGCTGCGAGGGCACCGGCATGGAGAGCCACACCAAGTACCAGGACTCGGTGTACTTCGCGCGGCCCGACGGCACCGCCCTGTACGTCAATCTCTACAGCCCCACCACGCTCACCTGGGCGGAGAAGGGCGTGACCGTCACCCAGACGACCGACTACCCGAGGGAGCAGGGGTCCACGATCACCGTCCGGGGCCGCCGGGCCGCCGCCTTCGACCTGCTGCTGAGGGTGCCGGCCTGGGCGCGGGACGGCTTCCGGGTGACCGTCAACGGCAGAACGGTGAAGGGGACTCCGGTCCCCGGCAGCTACTTCGCCGTGTCCCGCACCTGGCGTGACGGGGACACCGTGCGCGTGAGGGTCCCCTTCCGGCTGCGGGTGGAGAAGGCCCTGGACGACCCGTCCGTCCAGACCCTGTTCTACGGTCCGGTCAACCTCGTGGGCCGGGACGCCCGCACGGACTACCTCCGCCTCGGGCTCTACCGCAACGCCGCGCTCTCCGGCGACCTGCTGCCCAGCCTCACCCCCGTGACGGGCAAGCCGCTGCACTACACCCTCGACGGTGTCGAGTTCGCGCCCTTCTCCGAGGGGACGGAGGACCCCACCCACGCCTACTTCCGGCGCACCGAGCCGCAGGTCGTCTTCGGCACCACGGAGTCCGGCGTCGCCAACCCGGCACGGCCCGACGGTGCCACGCTCCTCGACGAGATCTGGGACGCCGCCCCCTTCGCGGACAAGCCGGCCCTGGTGAGGCGCGTGGAGTCCACGGTGGACGCCTGGGTGGCCGCGGGACTGCTCGGCGCGGCCGACGGCCGGAAGGTGGTGAGCACGGCCAAGAGGGCCTCTTACGCGGACAGGTGACGGTGACGTACGGCGCGAGCTCGTGGCCCCGGGTCGTGACGAACGGCATTTACGGACACGAGCGGGGATAATTCGCCGTGAGACAGGTCCGACAGCAGGGAGCGCCAGTGATCCGTGTTCTTCTCGTGGAGGAAAACGGGCTCCTGCGCGGAGCGCTCGACGCTCTCCTGACGCGCGAAGAGGACATGGAGGTCGTCGCGGAGGCCGGGGGAGACGGGAAGATCCTCGCGCGAGCGCTGTCGTACCGGCCCGATGTGGTCGTCATCGACGTCGACTCCCGTCAGGACGAGGCGCTCGCCACGGCGGGCGAGCTGTGCGAGCGTCTTCCCGAGTGCCGGACGCTGCTGGTGGCGGGGGCGCCGACGCTCGAGAGGCTCCGCAGGGTGCTGGCCCTGCGGCCTCCCGGACTCATCGGGAAGGACGGGCCCTCGGACCGGCTCGTCGAGGGCATCCGCAAGGTGGTCGGGGGGCAGCGCTACATCGATCCCGAGCTGGCGCTGCTCGTGCTCGACGCGGTGGAGAACCCCCTGACGCCGCGTGAGCGGGAAGTCCTGCGGCTCGCCGCCGACGGCGCCCCGGGGCCGGAGATCGCCGACCGGCTGTCGCTGTCCGTGGGAACGGTCCGCAACCACCTCTCGGCGATCACTCGTAAGGTCGGAGCACGGAACCGGATCGATGCGATCCGGATCGCCCGGGAGTCGGGCTGGCTGTGACCCCCCAGTGCCCGACGAGGTCCCGGTAGAGGGCGGAGTTCGTCAGGAGCGCCCTGTGCGTACCGATGCCGGCCCGCGCACCGTCCAGCACCAGGATGCGGTCGGCCCGCAGCGCCGAGCTGATCCGGTGGGCGCACACGATCAGCGTGCCCGGGCGGCGGACGAACGCGTCCTCCGCGCACGCCTCGGCGACCGGGTCGAGGTGGCAGGTCGCCTCGTCGAGCAGGATCAGCCCCGCGGGCGGCAGGTAGGAGCGGACGAGGGCCACCAGCTGGCGCTCTCCGGCCGACAGCTCCTGCCCGTCGGCGGGCGCACCGTAACCGCCCAGGCGTTCCACGAGCGGCCGGGCGCCGACCGCGTCCACCGCCGTGTCCACCGCCGGCACCGTGGCGCCCGGCGCCAGATAGGTGAGGTTCTCCCACAGCGTGCCGGCGAAGACGTACGCCTCCTGCGGGATCAGCACCCGGCACCGGGCGAGCCCGTCGGTGCCGAGGTTCCGGACCGGTACGCCGTCCAGCCGGATCTGGCCGGCCCGCGGTTCGAGCATCCCGGCCACCAGTGCGGCGAACGTCGACTTTCCCGCCCCGCTCGGCCCCACGACGGCCAGGTGCTCGCCCGGCCGCAGCACGAGGTCGAGCTCGTTGATCACCGGCTCCGCGGACCGGGCGTAGCCGAAGGTGACGCCGTGCAGCTCCACACCCGAGCCGCGCGGCCGCACCGCCGGCCCGCCGTTCACCGCGGCACCGCTCGCCGCAGTGCCGTTCACCGCGGTACCGGTCTCCGCGGGTCCGGCCCCCGCCCGCCGGTGCCCCACCGGCCCGCTGTCCGCGGGTCCGGCCGGCGTCCCCTCGGCCGCCTCCGCGATCCTGCCGAGGGTGACCAGCAGCCACAGACCGCTGCCGCCGAGCCCCTGGACGAGCCCCTGCAGCGCGGGCTGGAGCCCCTGCGACACATACGTCACCGCGCCCAGCACCGCCCCCGCCGTCACTCCGCGCTGCACCAGCCACGGCGCCGCGGCCAGGACGAGGACGAGGGGCAGCCAGCCGCCGACGCCCAGCGCCGCGGTCCGTACGGCGGTCATCCGCGCCAGTGCCCGGGTGGCCCGTGCCGTGGCGTCGATCCGGCCACCCGTCTGCTTCCGTACGACCTCCTCGGCGCCGCACGCCACCACGTCCCGCAGCCCGCCGGTCAGCGTGCTCGCGGTGTCGGCCAGGCGCTCGTCGGCCAGCACCACGTCCCGCTGCCGCGCGGCCATGGCCCGCAACGACCCGGCGAACAGCCCGAGCCCGAGGAGGAGGGGCGGCAGTACGAACATCAGGAGGGCGGGGTCCAGAGTCGCCAGGCCGAGCAGCACGCCCACCGCAGTGACGACGAAGCCCTGCACGAACATGACGACCGCTCCGTACGCCTCCCGGGCGATCTCCACGTGTTCGGTGAGGCGCGCCACGCCGCCCGTGTCGGCCGGCCCGCCCGTCCGGGCGGACCGGTGCAGCGTGCCGGACGTCACGAGGGTGACCAGCTCGTCCCGGAGCGGTTCGACGAGCGCCGAGAGGCAGAGCGTGGCATGGTGCGTCGCCCACGCCCCGACCACGACGGAGCCCGCCAGCGCACCGAGCCAGGCGAAGCCCTCCCCGGTCCGGCCGGCGAGAAAACCGTCGTCGACGGCGCGGGCCACCGCCCACCCGGAGAGGAAGGCGGGCACGGCCTGCACCAGCGACCACCCGGCGAACCGTACGAACTCCCTGCGCCGCCGGCGCAGCGAGGACCGCAGCAGCCCGCCGGCCCGGCCGGTCACACCGGGCTCCTGACCGCCGCGGCGGCCCCGCGGGGGAGGCCCGCGCCGGGCACGGCCGACTGGAAAGCGGCCCGGTACCCGGGCTCCGACCAGAGGTCGCGGTGGGTGCCCCGCCCGCGGACACCGCCCCGGTCCAGCCAGACGACGAGGTCCGCCCGGGCGGCGGTGGAGGCCCGGTGGGTGACGACGAGACGGGTACGGCCCGCCAGGGCGCCGGTGAGGACCCGGCTGATGTGGTGCTCGGTCACGGTGTCGAGGCTGGCGGCGACGTCGTCCAGCACCAGCACCCGCCCGGCCTGGACGAACGCCCGCGCCAGCCCCACCCGCTGCGCCTCGCCGCCGGAGACGGGCGCGTCGGCGAGCCGGGTCCCGTACCCCTTCGGCATCCGCCTGATGAACGCGTCCGCCCGCGCCGCGGCGGCCTGCCGCTCCACCTCGTCCGGACCGACGCTCCCCGCCCCGAAGGCGATCGCGTCGGCGAAGGTCTCGCCGAGCAGCACCGGGCGCTCGAATCCGTAGCCCACCGCCTGCCGCAGGGCGGACCGGTCGAGGCGGCTCAGCGGCACGCCGTCCAGCACCACCTCGCCCTCGTCCGGGTCGAGGAGGCGCCCGGTCAGGGCGGCCAGTACGGACTTGCCGGACCCGGAGCGCCCGACGACCGCGACCAGGGCCCCGCCGGGAACCGTCAGCCACAGGTCCTCCAGCACGGCGCCGGCCTGCTTCCGCACGGTGACGCCCCGGAACTCCAGCCGGCCGGGCCCGTCGGGGAGGCTCTCGGTGCCGTACGCCACCGGGGGCTCGGCGAGCACCTCGGCGACGCGGCTCGCCGTCGCCCGGGCCATGGCGAGCCGGCTCGCCGACGACACCAGGGAGCTGATGCCGGTGGCCAGCACCACGTACTCGCCGGCCGCGAGGACCTGCCCCGGCGTGATCCGGCCGCGCGCGAGCTCCAGGCCGGCGACCGCGAGCACGGCGACCTCCAGCAGGGGGACGGCCAGCGCCTCCCGCGACGAGACCCGCGCGAGGGCGCGCCACATCCCGGCCCCGTGCCGGCGCAGCTCCGGCAGCGGGCCCAGGACGCGGCCCACCTCGTGGTCCACGGTCCCGGCCGCGGTGATGGTCCGGATGCCGCCCAGGGCGTCGACGAGCCGGGTGGCCACCCGGCCCTGCGCGTCGAAGTAGCGCTCGTTGATGCCGGAGACGTCGCGGACGAAGGTGCGCACCAGGGCCAGTACGACGGGCAGCCCCACCAGGAAGGTGAGGCAGAGCCAGGGGTCGATGAGCGCCAGCGCGACGACCGCGCCGAGCGGGGGCACCAGGTCCGTGACGGCCCAGACCAGGGTCGACGCCACCTGCCCGGTCCGGGCGGAGTTGCCCACCAGCCGGCTCACCAGGTCCCCGGGCGCGAAGCGGCGCACGGCACGGGGGCCCAGGCCCAGGACGTGCCGGAGCAGGGTGTGGCGCACCCAGGCGGTGGAACGCGCCTCGGCCAGCTTGCCCACCAGGTCGTCGAGCATGTCGCACACCATGAGTACGAAGATCGCCGCGATGCTCAGGGACAGCCACACCGCGGTGTCGCCGCCACCGCTGAGCACGGCGTCGACCGTGTTTCCCATGAGGGCCGGCAGCACCGTGTAGATACCCGCGAGCAGCAGCGAGGTGGCCATCATGACGACCACCCAGGGCCCGCCCCGCCGCGCTGCCTTCAGCAGCAGCCGGTCTGCGGCGCGTCGGTCCATGGGCATCTCCCGGTACGCATGCGAGGGGGCGGGGACGCGCTGGACGCCCTCGCCCCAGGGGGTTCAGCAGAGCAGCAGACTGAGATAGCTGCCGCCACCACAGCCACCGCAGTAGTTCTTGCTGTGACAGCTGTTCTTCGGCTTGCCGCAGCCGTAGCCCAGCTCCATGCCCTGCAGGTCGAGGATCGTCATGTCGTTTCACCTCCGTTCTTCTACTCCGTGGAAACGGGGACCGGATGGCTTCGGGGGTGTGCCCGGAGCGCCGCCGGGCGTGCCGCCGGCGTACGGCGGGCCAGGAACGGCAGGTGCACGGGCGAGTCGTGGAGGGCGGCGCCGAGAGCCAGCAGCACCCCGGCGTTGCCGGTGGCCAGATCCAGGGAGAGCCGCAGCAGCTCCTCGCCCGGGAACACGAGGCGGCCCCGGTGCACCACGGCGTACCGCGCCAGCCGGCGTATCTGGCCGGCGACCACCGGATCCCGTTCGGCCGCCGTGCCGGGCGGGTGCGCGCGGCTGAGGTGGAGGATCATTCCGGCCAGGCCGTCGAAGAGCCCCGGCTCCACGTAGAACTGCGCCTCGGCGGCCCTGCGGATCGCGGCCGCGGCCGCTGCGAAGCGGTCGTCCTCGCGGTGGGTGAGGTAGTCGTCGACGACGAGGCCGATGCCCACACTGCCGTCGGCGAGGTAGGGCATCGTCCGCCAGCCCTCGTTGACCCCCATGTCCCCCTCCTCGCGGACGAGGCACCGGCGCAGGTCCTGCCTCAGGGCCGTCGCGGCGAGGTCGAGGAACTCCGGCTCGCCCGTGTGCTCGTACCAGTGGAGGAAGAGCAGCGCGGGGCCCGCCGAGCCGCGCAGCAGGCCGGCGTACGGGTGTTTGCCACCGCTGGTCCCGGGCACGGCGTCGGCCGGGCCCAGCCGGGAGGCGACGGCCTCCACCGCCGCCCTGGCCGCGTCGTGGAAGGCGGGGTCGCCGGTGGCCGAAGCGAAGTGGAGGAGGTTCAGGCCGATGCCCGACAGTCCTCCCCGGAGATCGAGGCCGAGCTCCTTCCAGCGCCGTTCGCCCGCGCACTGGTCGAGGACCTTCAGTGCCTCGTGCCGGTGACCGAGGTGGTCGAGCACGTACGCGACGCCGTGCAGGCCGTCGTAGAAGCCGAGACGGGTTCCCGGCTCCGGGCGCATGGCCCGCCGTATCAGCCACTCCTCGTGCTCGGGGTGGCGGCCGGCGCCGGTCACGTCGAGGGCGTACAGCACCCCGGCCGCGCCGTACGCCACGCCGAGGCCGCCTCCCGGCGCGGCGAACTGCTCGATGTCGCCGGGGAAGAGCCGGTCGTCCCGCTGGGGTGTGGCCTCCGCGAGAATGGCGCCGGCCAGCGATTCACGGGCCTGTGCCCAGCCCTCGCGGTCCGGCCGCAGCCGCGGCTGCGCGTCCGCTCCGGCCGGTGCCCCGCCGTCACCCGTGAGAGACCGCACCGCCTTGTCGAGGAAGGCGTGGGGGACCGGGAACGTGTGCGCCGCTTCCCGTGCGAGCTGTCCCGCCTTGCCGGGATCCAGGGAGCACAGGGCGGTCAGCGGGAAGAAGAGGGAGAGCTTGAGGCAGGCGAGGGCGTAGTCGTCGACGGCGAAACCGCGTCGCTCCCGGGGCGCGGTGAACCCCTGGGCGCCGAGGACCTGGCGCCGCCCCTCCGCCACGTCCGTCGCGCCCTCGAAGTCGATCAGCACCACGTCGCCGTCGGGGCGGACGATGATGTTCGACGGCTGCACGTCACCGATGACCACACCACGCTCATGGGCCTCGGTGACGGCCCGCTCCACGCGGTCGTACAGGTCCACGGCCCAGGAGGTGTAGTCGGCGAGCGCCGCGTCGTCGGACTGCGGCACAGTGAGGGGGTACCGGTCGACGACGAGGTGGTTGAGTTCCGTCCCCTCGACGAACTCCTCGGCCAGGAAGTGGTGGTCCCCCACCACGAAGTGGTCGTGCAGCGCGGGTACGCAGTCGAGGCCGCGCAGGCGTTCGAGGGTCTCCCTCTCGCGGTGCAGCCTGGCGACCGCGTCCCGGCCGTCGGCCGTCAGTCCCGCGTACGGCCGGGCCTCCTTCAGCACCACGCGCTCCCCGGTCCGCAGGTCCTCACCGGCGTAGATGCCGCCGCCGTTGGAGAAGTGCAGGGCGCTTTCGAAGCGGTACGGCAGGTCCGCGAGCGCGGCGCCGCCCCGCGCGGCCAGGTGGGGGGAGAGGAAACCGGGCAGCTCCACCCAGTCGGGCACCTGGAAGGTCGGCCCCCGGACATCCGGCACCAGCCGGCCGTCGCCGTCCTCGATCGCGAGCTCGACCTCTCCGTCCGGGGAGACGCAGTACCGCTCGGCGTAGGCCCCGTACCGGACGTACAGCGGGCCGTCGCCCCAGCGGAGGTCGCTGAGGATGTACGGCCCGGGCCGGCCGTCGAGGACCGGGCCCAGCTCGGTGAGCACGCGCTCCAGCCCGTCCTCGTCGACCGGGTAGACCGTCACGAACTTTCCGCTCGATCCCCGGTGCGCGTATTTGGCGTTGGACAGCAGAAGTTCCTCCTTGCCGGGGAGGAACTTGAAGGAGATCCGTCGCGGTACGCAGTACTCCCAGACGTCGGTGAGGGTCTGCGCCGCGTTGTCGAGACACGCCGAAACGTGGATCTTCCAGCCCTGGAGGGGAAGCGTGACGCCGTCGGGGCGGAGCACGACCCAGTTGTCCGTCTCCGAGCGGGTCCAGGAGGCGGGAGCCGGCCGCCGGGCCTGCGCGAACGTGGTGTTCCCACCGCGGGCGCGAGCCGGCGTGTCGTAGAAGTGGGCGTCCATGAGGCAGTAGGCCTCGTAGCGCTTGTCCACTGGGTCCCTCCTGTTCCCGGGTCCCGGCCGGCTCCTGGACCGGACACGCCGCGCGTACGGCGCTGAAGCGAGGAAAGGTCCGCTCCGACAGCGCCGGAGCGACATCTACGTTTGACGATCTCAGAGTTGCCCGGCGCGGAACACCACCGGCTGTCACGCGATGGGCGTGAAAAACGCACGGCCGCACCGTGTGGAGCGCCACGCCCCGGGCCGCTTCTGCCACTGCGGCCCGGGGCGCGACGGTGCCGGGTGGTCAGGGGACGGCAGGAGCCGATGACGGGGGCCGAAGCGGTGCCGTTCGTCATGACGGTGAAACCGAAGCTCGTCGACGCCCCGGCCGCAGGTTCCCGTTGCCCTTGGGCTTCATGATCATGACATTTCCGCCGCTGTTCCAGCCGGGTGTGCCGTTCCAGGTCGTGGAGATCCTCTGCGGAGGTGTCACGGTGGCGTCGCGCCGGATGGTTTCCGGCATGACGCGACGTCATTCCGAAATGTCTCCGAAACTTTCGAGACGCATCCCCGCGCCAGTGATCCTCATGCCATGGCCTTGCCGGCCGGGTCGGGCGCCGCCAGGACGTCGTCGGCGGGCGAGAGCACCGAGGTGATGTCCGCCACCGCCCGGCAGGATGGCGTGTGCCGGGTCCATGGACAGACCGAGGCCGAACGCCTGACGGGCCGAAGCCCAGGCGTCGCCGACGCTGAGCAGGCCGGCCGCCACGGGACGCCCGTCGACGACGAACCGGCGGTACACGCTCCCCACGGCCGGCACCGGCATGACGCCGGTGACCGGTGTGCCGGCGGTCCAGTGGGCGATGCCCGGACACAGGGCCACCCCCGGTGCCACGCCACCTCGCACACCGGTCGGCGGGCCGCTGTCGTTCACGCCCCCCGGATCACCCGGTGACTGGGAGAGGAAGGGTTCGATGCCCTCCGGGCGCTCCTCCGAGAGCGAGGGCGCTGCACCGTCAAAGCTCCAACGCCCCGGCCCTCTCGACCGACAGACGGGGAAGCCCTGCCTCGGAAGACATCAGGGGCCCGGGAACGTCCCAGGCCGGTCAACGGCCTTCCCGCCACCCGCACCACCCTCTTGCACAGCACCTCGTGGGCCGCTTGCGAGTTCCGCGAGCGCGCTCTGCCCAGCCTGGAGGACAGCTGCGGGAGCCAGGTTCGCGAGCACCGGTACGGCGTGGTGCCAGCCGCCGGGAGTGAGCGCCTCCGCCAGCAGAGCCCTGGCCCGGGGGAGGTCGGGGCCGGACGGAGGAGGCAGGAGCAGGCTGGTCAGCGGGCGGAACACGCGAAGGACGTCGTACTGGTCCTCGTAGAGGGGGACGGCCACGGAGCCGGTCGGCAGACAGGCGGCGTAGGCGGCGAGATGTGCGAGTACCTCCGAGCGCTCGCCCTCGCTGCGGGCCTGCCGAGCCTGGGCCAGTGCCGCATCGTGGTCTCCGAGTGCCGCGTACGCGAGCGCGATCACCCCGGCGCGCGAAGCGGGCAGCCGCTTGTCCCGGCCCTCGGCCGCGAGGGGATCGAAGTAGTGGTGGAGTGCGTGGTCGCGGTCGGTCGTGGCCTCGAGCAGACCGGCCAGCGTGGCGTTGATCCAGCTCGGTACGGAGTTCCAGACCTGCGCCCACCGCTTCCGCCGCGGCTCCTGGCTGAGCAAGTACGAACCGGGACGGTGATCGTCGAGCAGTTCCCTGACGGCCGCGGCCCGTTGTTCGTCGTGGTGGCCGACGGCGACGAGCAGTTCGGCGATGAGCGTGTTGTGCCCCGCGTGGTCCGCAAGGTCGTGGAGGACGAGGTCGACCAGGTGGCCTGCCGTGTCCGGGGCGTGCGTCCACAGCAGTGCGGCCGCTTGGACACGGGTCCGGGAGAGGTAGTCCGAGCAGGGCGAGAGCGCTCCCGTCGCGTGTGTCTCGATCACCTCCCGTACTCTTCCCACCGCACCGGCGCGGGCCAGTGCCTGAACGGCCGCGGTCAGGGCCCCAGGGGCCCTCCCGAGGCCGTCGCCCTCGGGCAGCTGGGACACGGCCCGTTCGGCGAGCCGCAGCGCACGGTCCCGGTCCGACGGCTGTACGGCCAGGGACACGGCGGCCCAACCGCGGGCCCGCACCACCGTTTCCGTGAGCGCGCCGACCAGCCGCTCGGCGTCGTCGGGGCGCCCCGCCGAGGCCATCGCGCCCGCCAGATCGGCGAACTGGTCCTGCTGGTAGAGGGAGAGCGTCCGCTCTTCACCGGGAAACCCGTTCACCGCCCGGTGGAGCAGCCGCAGCGCCCGGTCCTGATCGTCCGCCGCGTGGTGGACGGCCAGTGCGACCAACGCTTCGGCGGTGACGCGCCGAGGCACCCCCACCGCCGTGGCGAGCCAGGTCTCCGCCTCCTCGCCGCGCCCGGACTCGGCGAGCAGCCTGGCGACGGTCGCCGCACTGCCATCCTGGTAGATGTCCACGGTGTCGCTGCTCCACGAGGGCGTGAGAGCGGTCCAGGCTGCTGTGGTCTCTCCTTTACGCGCCCATCCCTCGGCGAGGGTCCTTGAGATCGAACCCCACTCATACATCTGCTCGACCCAGCGTCCCGTGGTGACGTCGGGTTCCATGGCCGACGCGAGTTGCCGGGCCTCCTCCATCCGGTGCGCGGCGACGAGTGCGTACACGGCGCCGGGCGCGCCGCCGACCCTGCCGCGCGGGTTCGGGCCGACCCACGCGGCCAGGACCGATCGATCCAGGGCTCCCGCCGCCTCGGGGCGCGCAGCGCGCACAGCTTCGGCAGCGATCGGCGGAAGGCGCAGGTTCTCGGGGTGCTGTTCCACGAGGGCCAGCAGTTCGTCGTGCACCCGGTCCCGTTCTCCCGGGGAGTCACAGGCTGCCCATGCCTGCGCGAGGCCTGTCAGCAGCTGCGCACGGTGATGCGCGTACCCGATCTCGCCCAGGGCCTCCTCTGCCGTACGCAGCAGTCCGGACATCGATTCCCTGTCCCGTACGGCGACGGCCGCCCACGTGAGGGCCAGGACGAACCCCTCTGCGTCCTGGGAATTCTCCGGCCGGGGCCACTCGGACAGCAGACGGACCGCCTCGTCCCGTCGCCCGGTTCCCGCCAGAACGGCGGCCCGGGTCCCTTTCGCGATCCACCAGGCGTGCGAGGCCACACCCTCGTGGCGTCCCCCCAGCTCTCCCTCGGCGAGCCGCACGGCCTCCTCCGCCAGGCTCACCGCGCGCCGGTCACCCGCCTCGCCCAGGGCGCGGGCCAGCTTCGTCAGGGCGATCGCCCGGTTCAACGGGTGGAAGACGCTGCGGGCCAGTCCCACGGCGAGCCGGACCTTGCCCAGCCGCCCGTAGGCGGCCGGCACGTCCAGGTGCAGTTCCTCGTTGTGGCGGGCCACCAGGTCGCCCGCCACCGCCAGCGCCGTCAGCGCTTCCAGGTCGTCCGTGCCGAGTCCGCGCACCGTCTCGTGCACCGCGGCGATCTCCGCGAGGCACACCGCGTCATTTTCCGTCTCCGCGCGCAGCCGGGCGTGCCGTCGGGGGTCCGTGACGAGAGAGACCGCCAGACGCACGTCCCGGGGGTTCCGCAGGGCTGCGGCCATGCGACCGTACGGCTGCAGAAGGTAGGCCGGGGTGCCGGCGGGCCATCCCTCCCGGGCGTATCCCGCGGCCCAGGCACGCAGCCGCTCCAGGTACGGGGCGAGGTCATGCCCGAACTCCTCCTGAGCGACCGAGAGAAGGGTCTCGTGGGAGAACACGTATCCGCGCTCCCTCCCGGTAGAGGCCGTCTCCTCGCCGGACGGGTCCGGTGAGCCGCTGCCGGCCGATCGCAGGATGCGGCCGAAACCGCTGTCCAGCAGACGGCGCAGTTCGAACTCGGGCTCGTCCGTGAGCGCGCGCAGGTCCTCGGCCTTCAGAGGCCCGCGCGCGGCGGCGAGCAGCCCGACCAGATCGCGTTCCGTCCGGGTGCCGGACAGGGCCCGGCGGAGCTCGTACCTGGCTTCGTGCTCGGTGTGCAGCGCCGCCGCGTTGGCCGACAGCTTCAGTACGGGGCATCCGCGCAACGGGTGCCCGCCCCTGACGTCCGCCGGGACACCGGGACCGGGGCGGCTCGTGACCAGGACGCGGACGCCGGGCGGAAGGCGCTCCGGGAGCAGCGAAGCGATGCTCTGTCCGGTGCCTCCGGGCAGGAGGGACTGGTCCTCGTCGAGACCGTCCACGATCAGTACGAGGGTGCCGCCTTCCCTGTGGACCTGTTCCGCCGCGTGGCGCAGCAGCAGACTGCGCTCACCGTTGCGCGCGGGCGACGCGTCACGGCTCACCGGTTCGCGCCCGGCGACAGCGGCGAGCTGGTCGATGACGGCCTCGGTATAGGCGCCGCTGTCGGCCTGACCGGCATAGCGCGCCGTGACGAAGAACCAGACCGGTACCACCCCACGCGGCGGATGCAGGGCGAACCAGGCCGTGAGCGCGGTCTTTCCCGCCCATGGTGCGCCCTGGACCCAGAGGTACGGTTCGGTGCCGCCACAGAACTCTACGAGGGAGCCGATCTCGGACCGGCGGTCCCGCAACTCCTCCGGTGCGAAGTCGGCCAGTTGTGCCCGGTAGGACTCCTGGAGGAGGCCGCGAGGAGGTGTGGGCAGGACGTCCGGCAGCGAGAGCGGGCTCAGCCCGCTCCTCACCGCCCTTTCCAGGGAGCCGAGTTCGTCGGGTGCAAGGATCTCGGCCCATCGGTCCACTCGGCCGGCCGCGATGCGGCCGGGGCCGTCGGACGGGTGGTGGCGGGTGACCACGCCTATCAGGTACCCGCCGCTGAAGACGGCCGCACCGGACATCCCCTCCCAGCTGCCCCGGGCAGCGACAGGGTCCTTCGCGGGCGGTGAGTCGACACTGAGGTCGAGGGTCCCCTCACGCCGGTTGGACAGCGCGGCGCAGCTCGCGTGGATGTGCTCCGCGTCCCTGAAGCTCGAACCGTCGTCCTCCGTGCGGAGCTTGAAGCGCGGGAACCCCACGGCGGTGCAGCGCACCACGGCGTCGTGCTCACCGAGGCGGCCGTACGCGGCGGCGCCGTCCGTTCCGGCGTCCGGGACCGCGAGTACGGCGACGTCGATTCCCTGATGCTTCCACTCCACGTTTGCCGTGACGACCTGCTCACCAGGCCGGTCGGCCTCGAAGCGCACGCGAATGCCCGACGCTCCCTCGACGACGTGCGCGGCGGTCAGCACCCGGCCGGGCGCGACCAGGTATCCCGAGCCGCGCCGCCCGCGGCCGCCACCGGCCGGCGTGACCACGACCTCGGCCACCCGCTCCACCCTCAGCACCCGGTCACCTCTCGTACGGGCCCTTCGGGCGAGACCGGTTCGGATTCGAGCCGTTGGGATGCGTGGCGTCCAGGTGCGAGCAGTTCAGGACCGGCATCCGGGCCCGCTCACCGCTCGCCCTCGACTTCCTCGTCGCCGATGAGGAGAGCGCGTGTCCCGGCCTCGCCGGGCGCCTCGGCCTTCGGCATGAGCGTGACCGCGATCCGCTGGGTCTGAGCGTGGGCGTACTTCCCGTTCGCCCCGGCGTCGACGACCCAGAGGCGCACCTTGGCGTCCGCTCCTCCCTCACGGCTGACGGCGACCGTCGCCTCCAGCTCGACAGGGCCGAGCTCGAACCGCACTGCCTCGTCCATGCCGTCGGTCAGGGCCACCGTCAGCTGATGCCTCAACTCGCGGATCATGTCCGACAGTTCAATCACGTGCCACCCCCTCGCATCCCCTTGTGGCGGGACCCAGATCCTACAAGGGCGACCAGCTCGTCGACCTCGGTATCCGGTTGGCCGCAGAAGGAGTACCCGGCGAGCTCGGAAGGGGTGTCAGGTCTCGGGAAGCGGGCAGCCGGTGGCCCGCGGGAAAACTGTCCGTTGCCTCGTGCGACACGGACGACAACTCGGAGCCGGCCCTCGCACCGGACTTCCGCCCCTTCATCGGGCGCCCCCGTCAGCGAGTTCGAGAGCGAGCCCGGTGAAGGCCGGCTGCCAACTGGCTCACTCTCGAACGGGCCCCTCACGCAGGGCGAACGCTGCCTGATGCGGCACTGGCCGGTGCCGCTCCGCGGCGGACGGTTCAGGCGTCGCCCGGGGGCGGTGCGGTGCTCTGCCGCACCACCAGCTTGGTGGCGAGCTCGATGCGCAGGGCCGCCGTGTCCGTGTCGTGCGGCCGCAGCAGCATCTGCGCCGCCTCCTGGGCCATCTGCCGCAGCGGCTGATGGACGGTCGTCAGGGCCGGGCTCGACCACTGGGCGAGCGGGACGTCGTCGTAACCCACCACGGACAGGTCCCGCGGAACGCTCAGCCCCTTGAGGCGCGCCGCCTCCAGGACCCCGAGCGCCTGCAGATCGCTTCCGGCGAAGACGGCGGTGGGCCGGTCCGGCGCTTCGAGCAGTTCCATGGCGTGCGAGAAGCCGCCCTGGACGTGGAAGTCTCCGTACCGCACGAGACGGGGGTCGGGTTCAAGGCCCGCCATGGCCATGGCGGAGCGGTAGCCGTCGAGCCGTGCCAGGGAGCACATCATGTCCTCGGGCCCGGTGATGATGGCGATGCGCTCGTGCCCGCGGTCGATGAGATGGCGGGTGGCCGCCATGCCTCCGGACCAGTTGGCCGAGCCGACGGAGGGCACGTCCGGCTCGGGGTCGCCCGCCGGGTCGATGATGACGAACGGGATGGCCCTGGACCTGAGTTGCTTCTTCACCCGGTCGGGCAAGGTGGAGAAGACGAGGACCACACCGAGCGGACGGCGCCGCAGGACACCCTCGACCCAGTCCGGGTCGGGTGCGTGACGGGTGCCGCTCTCGGTGAGCACCACACTGGCGTTGTTCTCCTTCGCGACGTTCTCGACACCGCGGATGAGCTCCATCGCCCAGACGCTCTCCAGCTCGTGGAAGACCAGCTCGATGAGGGGCGCCTGGGGCGCTCCGAGCGCACGGCGGCGGTAGCCGTGGGTCTCCAGCAGCCGCTCGACCTTGGTGCGGGTCGGGCGGGAGACGTCGGAACGGCCGTTGAGGACTTTCGAAACTGTCGAGAGGGAGACCCCGGCCTGCGTCGCCACCTCGGCCAGGGTCACCCGGCCGTCCACATCGTCGTCTTCGCGCATGTTCGAAGGATAGAGCACGGCTCTCGGTAACGGTTTGGTCGCGCCGCCGCACGCCCGTTGACCCCTGATGACGCCTCCCCATGCTGTCCGGAACTGCGGGAACTTTCGGCACAGTTATCGAAACTTTCGAGAGGCGAAGATGAAGATACGCGCGCGGTACGCCCGGATGCTCGCCGGCGGGGTGACGCTGGCCCTGACTCTGAGCCTGTCCGCCTGCGGGGGCGAGGGAGGCGGGGCGTCGTCCGGCGAGGACGAGTTCCACGTCCTCGTCTACGGAGACGCCACCAACAAGGTCGAGAAGCAGCTCGTCGCCACCTTCAACAAGACGTCGAAGGTCAAAGCCGTCCTGGACACCATTCCCGGCGCCGACTACCAGCAGAAGCTGCAGACGATCATCAGTACCCCGCAGGCCCCGGACGTCTTCTTCAACTGGGGCGGCGGCAGCATCCAGCCGTACGTCAAGGCGGACCTGCTGATGCCGCTGGACGACTTCATCAAGGACGACCCCGGCCTGAAGTCCAACTTCCTGCCGTCGGTCTTCGACACCGCCGTCATCGACGGCAAGTCCTACGGCGTCCCGATGCGCGGCACGCAGCCGATCCTGCTGTTCAACAACAAGAAGGTGCTGGCCGACGCGGGCGTGACCGCGCCGAAGACCTGGGGCGAGCTGCTCGACGCGGTCAAGGCCCTCAAGGCCGCAGGTGTCACGCCGATCGCCCTGGGCGGCGGCGACATGTGGCCGACGCTGATGTGGTTCGAGTACCTCTACGACCGCGTCGCGGGACCGGAGCTCTTCGAGAAGGCGCTCGGAGGCGACAAGAGCGCCTGGGAGAGCGCGGACAGCAGGAAGGCCCTCGGCATGATCGAGGAACTGGTCGACGCCGGCGCCTTCGGCACCAACTTCGACTCGGTGAAGTTCACCGACGGCGGTTCGCCCGCGCTCCTGGCCGGTGGCAAGGCGGGCTTCGAGCTGATGGGCTCGTGGGCCTACGCCACACAGCAGGACGCCGACCCGGAGTTCGCCGCGAAGGACCTCGGCTACACCGCCTTCCCGAGCGTCGAGGGCGGCAAGGGCGACCCGGCCAACCTCGTCGGCAACACCAACAACTTCTACTCGGTGCTGAAGAAGACGAAGCACCCGGAGGCCGTCGCGGAGTTCCTGAAGCTCATGTACTCCGACGAGTTCGTCGAGAAGCAGCTGGCCATCGGCAACCTGCCCACCACGACGAACACCGAGAAGTTCCTCGACACCGCGGCGAACCCCGCGTACTCCGGCTACCAGTTCGACCTGGTCAAGAAGGCCCCCTCGTTCCAGCTGTCGTGGGACCAGGCCTATCCGCCGGCCGCCAACACGCCCATCCGCCAGGCCGTCCAGCAGTTCTTCAACGGACAGATCGACGCGGACGGCTTCATCAAGGCCATGCAGGCCCTCCCCACCGGCTGAACCGGCCATGACCACACAGACGACAGGCGTCCGCCCCTCCACCGCGGCCGGCGGGAGCCGGTTCCGGCCGCGGAGCACGCGCGCCGCCACCGCTCAGGTGGGCCGCCCGGGATTCGCCTGGGCGATCCCCGCCACGGTGTTCTTCACGCTCTTCGCGATCGCCCCGCTGCTCATGGTCGCCGTCCTGTCCTTCACGAGCTGGAGCGGCCTCGGATCGCCCGAGTTCGTCGGCCTGGACAACTGGACCAGGATCCTCGACGACCCCGTCATGATCAAAAGCATCTGGCTGAGCCTCCTGATCACCGGGCTCGGTGTGGCGGTCCAGACGCCGCTGAGTATCCTGCTCGGCGTCTGGGCGGCGGGGCAGCAGCGCAACCGCGCGGTGCTGTCGGCCATTTACTTCATCCCGCTCCTGCTGTCCTCCACCGCGGTGTCCGTGCTGTGGCGGGCCCTGCTCGACCCGAACTTCGGTGTGCCGTCCGAGGCCACGTGGCTGTTCGGCGACGGCAACCTGTTCGGCGGCCAGGCCACCGCCATCGGCGTGCTGGCCTTCGTGAGCACCTGGCAGTTCACGCCGTTCCACACACTGCTCTACCAGGGAGCCGCGCGGGCCATTCCCAAGGTGCTCTACCAGGCCGCGGAGATCGACGGCGCCGGACGGTACCGCCAGTTCTTCCACATCACCCTGCCGCAGCTGCGCAACACCGTCATCACCTCGACGATCCTGATGGTCGTCGGCGGACTCACCACCTTCGAAACGGTCCTCATCCTGACCCAGGGAGGGCCGGGGACCGACACCACGATCAGCGCGTACTACATGTACCAAAAAGCCTTCAAGAGCTTCGACTTCGGAGCCGGCGCGGCCGTCGCCCTCGTCCTGGTCGTCGCCGCGACGGTCATCTCGCTGATCGTGGTGCGCGTGTCCGGCTACGACAAGATGCGCAGCGCCATGGAAGGTCTGTGATGAAGCGACGTCCCCATTACCTGGCCGGCGCGGGCTCACTCGTCTGGCTCCTCCTCGTCGGCCTGCCGCTGTACGTGATGCTCGCCGCGACCGTGCAGACCAGGACCGAATACGCCCGGAACGGCCCGCTGGCTTTTCCCGAGAGCTTCACCTTCGACAACTACACCGGGGCCTTCTCCGGCGGGTTCGGGCAGTACCTGGTCAACACGTTCATCGTCACCGCGAGCGTGATCGCGCTGGTGCTGCTGCTGGTGCCGCCGCTGGCGTTCGCCATCGTACGCAGCCGCTCCAGGATCACCTCGGGAGTCTTCCGGCTCTTCCTGCTGGGCCTGGCCATTCCGGCACAGGCCGTGATCGTCCCGATGTTCTACCTCATCAGCAAGGCGGGCCTGTACGACAACCTCATCGGCGTCATCCTGCCCACCGCCGCCTTCTGCCTGCCGATCTCCGCGCTGATCCTCAGCGGCGCCATGCGCGACATCTCCCCCGAGCTCTACGAGGCCATGGCCATCGACGGCGCCCCGCCGCGGCAGATCTTCTTCCGGCTCGTGCTCCCGCTCTCCAAGGGAGGGCTGTCGACGATCGTGGTGTTCTCCGCGCTCCAGGCGTGGAACGGCTTCCTGTTCCCCCTCGTCCTGACCCAGTCCGAATCCACCAAGCTGATCACGCTGGGTCTCTACGACTTCCAAACCGAGTACGGCATCAACATCCCCGGGCTGCTGGCCGCCGTGGTGCTGTCCACGGTCCCCGTCCTGCTCGTCTACCTGTTCGCCCGTCGCGCCCTGGTCCAGGGCCTCATGGGCGTCGGAGGAAAGTGACCGCCAACGTGGCAGTTGAGACAACCCCCGTCCTTCCCATCTGGAACGACCCCTCCCACGACACCGGCACACGGGTGTCCGCCCTGATCGCCGCCATGACCGTCGAAGAGAAGATCGCCCAGCTCTTCGGCGTCTGGGTCGGCGCGTCGGACGAAGGCGGCGAAGTGGCCCCCTACCAGCACGACATGGAGGAATCGGCCGACCTCGACGCCCTCCTGCCGAACGGACTCGGGCAGCTGACGCGCCCGTTCGGCACCGCCCCCGTCGACCCCGCTCTCGGCGCGCTCTCCCTCCTGCGTACGCAGGCGCGCATCGTCTCCGCGAACCGCTTCTCCCTCCCGGCCCTGGCCCACGAGGAGTGCCTCGCCGGCTTCGCCACCTGGAAAGCCACCGCGTACCCCGTACCGCTGTCCTGGGGGGCCACCTTCAACCCCGCCCTGATACGCCGCATGGCCGCGGCCATCGGTGCGGACATGCGGTCCGTCGGCGTGCACCAGGGTCTCGCCCCCGTCCTGGACGTGGTGCGGGACGCCCGCTGGGGCCGCGTCGAGGAGACCATCGGCGAGGACCCCTACCTCGTCGGCACCGTCGCCACCGCGTACATCCAGGGCCTCGAATCCGCCGGCATCGTCGCGACCCTCAAGCACTTCGTGGGTTACTCCGCCTCCCGCGCCGGACGCAATCTCGCCCCCGTCTCCATGGGGACCCGTGAGCGCGCCGACGTCATGCTCGCGCCGTTCGAGATGGCGGTGCGCGAGAGCGGGGCCCGGTCGGTCATGGCCGCCTACACCGATGCCGACGGTGTCCCCTCCACGGCCGACGAACACCTGCTGACCGGACTGCTGCGCGACACCTGGGGCTTCACGGGCACGGTCGTCGCCGACTACTTCGGCATCGCCTTCCTCACCACGCTGCACGGGGTCACGGAGGACTGGGCCGAGGCCGCGGGCGCCGCACTGCACGCCGGCGTCGACGTCGAACTGCCCACCGTGAAGACGTTCGGCGAACCACTGCTGGAGGCCGTCTCCGCCGGCCGGGTCCCCGAAGCCCTCGTCGACCGGGCCCTGTACCGGGTGCTCGCCCAGAAGGCGCAGCTCGGGCTGCTCGACGCCGGGTGGAGCCCCGTGCCTCCGGCGCTGGCCGGGGCCGACCTCGACGACGCGGCGGCGCTGCGCGGCACGGTCGACCTGGACTCGTACGCGAACAGGGAACTGGCACGGGAGGTCGCCGAACAGGCGATGGTGCTGCTCAGCAATGACGGCACGCTGCCCCTCGCGCAGCCGCGCAGGATCGCGCTCGTGGGCCCCAACGCCGACGAACCGACGGCCGTCCTCGGCTGCTACTCCTTCCCGGCCCACGTCGGCGTCCTCCACCCGGAGATCCCGGCCGGGATCAGCCTGCCGACCTTGCGCGAGGCCCTGCGGCTGGAGTTCCCCGGCTCGGAGATCGTCACCGTGCGCGGCGCGGAGGTCGACGGCGACGACACGTCCGGCTTCGCCGAGGCCGTCCGGCTCGCCCAGGGCGCCGACGTCGTCGTCGCGGCGCTGGGGGACCGGGCCGGACTCTTCGGCCGCGGCACCAGCGGCGAAGGGTGCGACGCCGACTCCCTCGCACTGCCCGGAGTGCAGCAGGCGCTGCTCGACGCGCTGCTCGACACCGGCACACCGGTCGTGACCACCCTGTTCGCCGGACGGCCGTACGCACTCGGCCGCGCCGTGGACGAAGCGGCCGCGATCGTGCAGTCCTTCTTCCCCGGCGTGGAGGGCACCACGGCCATGGCGCAGGTGCTCAGCGGGCGGACGAACCCGTCCGGCCGGCTGCCCGTCAGCGTGCCGCGCGGCCCCGGCGCGCAGCCTTCCACCTATCTGGCACCCCGGCTGGGCCAGGCCACCGAGGTGTCGAGCATCGACCCGACCGCTGCCTTCGCCTTCGGGCACGGTCTGTCGTACACGTCCTTCTCCTGGAGCGGTCTCACCGTCGAGAACAAGGAGAGCGGCACGGACGGCGCCTTCGCTCTCGCCTTCTCGGTGCGCAACACCGGTGACCGGGACGGCACCGAAGTCGTGCAGCTGTACCTGCACGATCCCGTGGCCTCGGTCGTGCAGCCGGTGCAGCGCCTCATCGGCTACACACGGGTGGAGCTGGGACCGGACGAGTCGTGCCGGCTGACGGTGACGGTCCCGGCCGACGTCGCCTCGTTCACCGGCCGCGACGGACGGCGCGTCGTCGAGCCGGGACAGCTGGAACTGCGCCTCGCCGCGTCCAGTACCGACCCCCGCCTCACCACGACGGTCCTGCTCACCGGTGCCCCCCGGCCCGTGGACCACACACGGCAACTCCACGCACGCTTCCGCCGGACTGACGGGTCCGACGCCTGAGGAAACGGGGGCGGAGCGGCTCTGCTCCGGGGCAGAGCCGCTCCGCCTTCCCACGTCTCGACGAGTACGCCGTGAGCCGTGGGCTCCGAGTCGGCTCCACGCAGGTGGGTACCGGTCAGCGGTGAACCGGGCGATCCGAAGGGAGAGAGCGGTCATGACACACCCCGACAACGCCCTCCACATCCACTTCGTCGGCAACGCCACTGTCCTGCTGCGCTACGGAGGGCTGACGCTCATCACGGACCCGAACTTTCTGCACCGCGGCCAGTACGCCTACCTCGGGTACGGCCTGGTCAGCCGCCGCCTCACCGAACCGGACATCGACGTGCGCCGGCTCCCTCGCCTCGACGGTGTGATCCTGTCCCACCTTCACGGCGACCACTGGGACAGAGTCACCCGGCGCCATCTGGACCGGTCACTGCCCGTCGTCAGCACACCGCACGCCTGCCGGCGGCTGAAGGGCCTCCACGGATTCCACCACGCCGTCGGACTGCGCGCGTGGCAGGACCACACCCTCACCCGCGGAGACACCCGGGTGCGGGTGACCGCTCTGCCGGGCCGCCATGCCGGCCATCCGCTGCTGCGCCGCCTGCTGCCGCCGGTGATGGGCAGCATGCTGGAGTTCGGGCCCGCCCGGGGACCGGTGCGGCTCCGGCTGTACCTGTCGGGCGACACCCTGCTGTTCGACGGCCTGGACGAGATCGGCCGCCGCTACCCCGACACGGACCTGGCGGTGCTGCACCTCGGCGGCACACAGCTGCCCGGCGGCCTGGTGGTGACGATGGACGGTGCGCAGGGTGCGGAGCTGGCCCGGCGTCTGCGCCCGCGCCTGATCATGCCGGTGCACTACGGCGACTACACGGTGATGAAGTCGCCGCTGGCCCACTTCCTCGCCGAAGCCGAAGCACGCGGGCTGGCGGACCGGCTCGTCCACTGCCACCACGGCCAGCAGGCGGTCATCACCCCGGACGGGGCCCCTCCCACGGTCCTGTCCTGACCGCACAAGCCCCGGGCGCACCCCCACGCGCAGCCTCCGGCAACGCGTACGGAAGCTCGGAGGATCCGTCGGTGCCTGCCGGGTTGTCCGGAGCTCCGCGCGAGACGGTCAGCCAGGGGTGAGAGGGGCCCGGGACCGGCGGCGGCAGAGCCTCACGGATCGGCCGGCGGCTCGTCGACCGCCACCTGGGCGGGGCGCAGGAGATGGTCGCCGACCCGGTACCCCGGGCGCAGGATCGCGGCGCAGGTGGAGCGTTCGGCCCTGTCGGTACGGCTGCACAGGACGGCCTCGTGCACGAGCGGGTCGAAGGGGTCGCCCACCGTGCCGAAGCGCTGCAGGCCCAGCGCCGCCAGCTCGGTCTGCAACGCCTGGGAGACACGCTCGAAGCCGCCGGTCACCTCGCCCTGCTCGGCGGCCCCGGCGAGGGCGTCGAGCACGGGCAGGAGCCGGCCGAGCACATTGGCCACGGCGATCTCGCGGACCGCCAGACGATCACGGCGTACCCGCTTGCGGTAGTTGTCGTACTCGGCCTTCAGCCGTTGCAGGTCGGCCGTGAGTTCACGCAGTTCCGCGCGGAGCTCCTCCTCCCGGGACGGCCGTGGAGCCCCGTTCCCGTCCCCGGCGCGGCCGGGCGGCGCGCCGACGGCCCGGCCGGTCCGCTCCTCGCGCCGGGCGGCGCGGGGCGAAAACGCGGCCGGGGGACCACCGTCCCGGCCGTCCCGGACGATCTCCAGCGGCGCACCGGGGTGGCCCCGGACGTCGGTCGGACGGCTCATCCCGCGCCTCCCTGCTGCCTGTCCTCGTCGACGATCTCGGCGTCGACGACGTCGTCGTCCGCCTTGGCCTGCTCGGCGCCGGGAGCGTCGCCGCCCGCGGCCTGAGCACCCTCGGCGTT
>NZ_JBSFUB010000078.1:0-33727 GCF_053591575.1 Streptomyces altiplanensis
CGGGTAGGGGCCGTCAGCGCCGCCTCCCCCCGGCGGGCCGGCGCGGCGGCGGCCGCCGCCGCGACGGGCTGGACGGCCGCACCGATGACGGCCGGCCCCCTGCTGAGCGTGGCCGCCGGCTGCGTGCTCGTCCCCGCCGTATTCGTCCTCACCGGACTCGCAGTGAGAGCTCCGGAAGTCGTTCACCTGCTGGCACTCACCCGACAGAGGTTCCGTCATGGCCGCTGACACGGCGATCCGTAGCGCCGAACGTCCCGCACCCCGACCCCGCTCGGCCCGCCACCCGGCCGGCCCCTCCCAGCCGTGGATCCTGATGTACCACTCGGTGGGCGATCCGACGGGCGACCCGTACGGCATCACCGTCGCCCGCGACCGGCTCGACCGGCAGCTGGGCTGGCTGCGGCGCCGAAGACTCACCGGCGTCGACGTCGGCACGCTGCTGCGCGCCCACGCGGCCGGCCGCTCCCGGCACCTGGTCGGGCTGACCTTCGACGACGGGTACACCGACTTCCTCCACGAGGCGCTGCCGGTGCTGCGCCGGCACGCGTGCACGGCGACCGTGTTCGTCCTGCCCGGCCGGTGCGGCGGCACCAACGAGTGGGACCCGCTCGGCCCGCGCAAGCGGCTGATGACCGAGGAGGACATCCGGTCGGTCGCGGCGGCGGGCATGGAGATCGGCTCGCACGGCCTGTACCACCAGCGCCTGGCCGGCCTGTCCGACGACGCCCTCCACCAGGAGACGCGCCGCAGCCGGGAGCTGCTCCACGAGATCACCGGCACCGCCCCCGAGAGCTTCTGCTACCCGTACGGCATCGTCGACCGCCGGGCCGCCGACGCGGTCCGCGCCGCCGGTTACACGTACGGCCTCGCGATCGACCCCGGCCCGCTGCTCGGTCCGTACGCCCTGCCCCGCACGCACATCAGCCACGCCGACCGGAACCTCCGGCTGTGGGTGAAGCGCCTGCGCCACCGTTTCGCGCCGCCCGGGGACGCCCGGTGAAGGCCCTGCACATCATCACCGGACTCGGGGTGGGAGGAGCCGAGCAGCAACTGCGGCTGCTGCTGCGCCACCTGCCCGTGCGCTGCGACGTCGTGACGCTGACCAACCCGGGGGCGGTGGCGGACGGCCTGCGCGCGGACGGCGTCCGGGTCACGCACCTGGGGATGAGGGGCAACCGGGACCTCAAGGCGGTGCCCGCGCTGGTCCGGCTGATCCGGCGGGGGAAGTACGACCTCGTCCACACGCACCTGTACCGCGCCTGCGTCTACGGGCGGGTCGCCGCACGCCTGGCCGGGGTCACCGCCACCGTCGCCACGGAACACTCGCTGGGGCACGCGGAGATCGAGGGCCGCCCGCTCACCCCGGGCGCCCGCGCGCTGTACCTGGGGACCGAACGCCTCGGCTCGGCCACCGTCGCCGTGTCCGCCACCGTCGCCGGGCGGCTGCGCGACTGGGGCGTACCGGCCGCGCGGATCCACGTCGTACCCAACGGGATCGACGCGGCCCGCTTCCGCTTCGACAGCGCGCGCCGCCTCGCCACCCGCGCGCGGCTGGGCGTCCCCGCCGACGCGTTCGTGGTGGGCGGCGTGGGCAGGATCGTCCCCGGCAAGCGGTTCGACGTGCTGGTCCGCGCGGTCGCCGCCCTGCCCGGCGCCTGGCTCCTGCTGGCCGGCGACGGCCCCGACGCGGACGCGCTGCGCACCCTCGCCTCCCGGCTGGGGGCCGCGGACCGGATCCGCTTCCTCGGCGAGTGCGACGCCCTCACCGCAGACGGCCCCGCGCCCGGGCCCGCCGCCCCGGCCGCCGCGACCTGCGCCGGCGGCGTCCTCACGGCCGAAGCCGCCCCCCACTCCACCGGTGCGCCCCGCCCCGTGCCGCGCACCACCGTGCCCCGCACCACCGCCTCCCGCCCCGCCGGTACGCCGCCCGCCGCCGCCCGCCGCCCCCGTGTGTCCCGCGGCGGTGCCACCGCCCCCGGCATCCCGGACCTTCTCTGCGCCATGGACACCTTCGTATCGGTGTCCCGCGAGGAGGCTTTCGGCCTGGCCGTCGTCGAGGCGCTGGCCGCCGGGCTGCCCGTACTCCACAGCACCTGCCCCGCCATCGACGACCTGCCCGCGGGCCAGTCGCCCGGCGCCCGGCGCATCAGCGGCGACGCCGGCGAGCTGACGGCGGCCCTGCGGCGGCGGATGGAGGGCGGAAGGCGCCGGCTGCCGCCGCCCCCGGCCGTCGGCCACTACGACATCGCCCGCAGCAGCGCACGCCTCATGGACGTGTACGCGCACGCCCTCACCCTCCCTCCCTCCTCCCCGTCCTCGACCAAGAGAGCACGCCAATGACCGAGTCGCCCGAGCCGCAGCCCGCCGCCCCCGGACGGATCAGCCGGCTCCGCGCCAGGATCACCGGCATCACCGGCACCGTCCTGAGCGTCCGGATCCCTCCGTTGCCCGTCTGGTGGCCCTTGCCCGTCTGCGCACTCCTCGGCACGGTGTGCGGAGTCTCCTACGGCGCCCTCAAGACCCCGGAGTACACCGCCACCAGTTATGTCGTCGCCGTTCCCGGCAAGGGCATCGAGCCGACCGTGGCCCTCGGCTACGCCCAGGCCTACGGCCGGATCACCACCAGCGAGTCCACCCTGGCGTACGCGCGCGTGGCCGCGGGGATCTCGCCCCGGGCCCTCCGCAGCCAGGTGCGGACCGAGACGTCCCCCGACTCGCCGATGATCGCGATCACCGGCACCGCCACCAAGCCCGCCGTGGCCGCGGACATCGCCAACGCCGTCGCCGACGCCGTCTTCGTCAGCAGCAACCACGTGTCCAAGAACACCGGCGTGAAGCTGCTCGTCTTCTCGCAGGCCATCGCGCCGGCCGAGCCGGCCTCCCCCTCCGCCGGGATCGGCGCGGCCGTCGGCGGGTGTGCGGGCGGGCTCGTCGGCGGGCTGGCCCTCCTCGTACGGCCGCGGCTTCCCCGCCGGACCACGTCCGCCCCGGTGCCCGCCCCCGCCGCCGCCCCCGCCAACGCCGAGCGGGAGCTGGTCTGATGGCCGGCGACCGGCGGGGCACCACCGTCACCCTGTGCCGCGACCCCGGGCGGTTCGCCGCGCTGCGGGAGGAGTGGGACGCGCTCCACCGCCGCTGCGCCGCCGCCACGCCGTTCCAGAGCCACGCCTGGCTCCACTCGTGGTGGCTCTCGTACGGGGCGAACGGCCTGCTCCGCGTCGTACTGGCCCGCCGCGGCGGGCGGCTGATCGGCGCGGCGCCGCTGATGCTCGTGCACCGCCCGATGCCGCTGCTCGTGCCCATGGGCGGCGCGATCTCCGACTTCTTCGACGTACTCGTGGACGACGAGGAGGCGAGGAGCGCGATCACCGCACTGGAGCGCGGACTCGACCGCGCCGCCCGCCAGGCCGTGATCGACCTGCGGGAGGTGCGCCCCGGAGCGGCGGCCGAGACGCTGTACGAGTCCTGGACCGGCGCCCGGAGCCGCCTCACGGACTCGACCTGCATGGAACTTCCCGCCGAGCCGATCGACGGCCTGGTCAAGCGGATGCAGAGCAGCCGGGCGCAGCGCGTACGGGCCAAGCTGCGCAAGATCGACGCGCTGGGGATCGAGGCCCGCACCGTGGCGGAGCACGAAGTGCCCGGCGCCGTCGGCCGCCTGCTGCACCTGCACGGACTCCAGTGGCGGGGCCGCGGGGTGAACGTCGAGCACCTCAGACCGCGCTTCGCGGAGCACCTGGTGCGCGCCACGCGCCGGATGCTGGGGGACGGCGACGCCGCGGTCACGGAGTTCCGGCTGGCCGGCGAGGTGGTGGCCGTGAGCATGACCCTCCAGTCCGGTCTCCTGTCCGGCGGCTACCTGTACGGGGCCGACCCCGGCCTGCGCGACAGGAAGGTGGACGTGGCGACGATGCTGCTGCGCCACGAGGCGCACCTGGCCGCCGGCTCGGGCCGCGGCGTGCTGAGCCTGCTGCGCGGGTCGGAGCCGTACAAGAACCAGTGGCACCCCGAGACGGTCACCAACCAGCGGCTGCTGCTGGCCCGGTCCGGCATGGAACCCCTGCTGCGGGTGCGCGAGTCGCAGGTGACCATGCGGGACCGGGCCGCCGAGACCGTGAGCACGCGGTTCCCCGCGGCGCGTGACTGGCGCGACCGGCTGAACAGCTGGCGGGCGGACGGCGTCGCTAGAACAACAGCCGGTCCGTCGGCGGGGGCTTCACACAGAACCTGAAGTCCGGCACCCACTGGTTGATCCAGTTGCCCAGCTTCACCGGCGCGCACCAGTTGCCGGAGTTCGGCTCCCGCGGCGCTTCGGCCGGTGCGGGCTTGTCGGGCTTGGTCTCCGGGGGACCCGCCGGAGTGGGCGCCGGGGCCGGCGCGACCTGCCCCGGCGTCCCGTACAGCTTCGAGCGGAACACCTCCGACGACTGGGGGTTCTCGTCGCACTGCCAGACGCCGTGCGGGCAGTAGTCGGTGATCGTCTGGTAGAGCGGCTTGTGCCGGGCCATCCAGTCGAGCATGCGGCTCATGTACTCGGGGTTGTCGCCGTTGCGGAACAGCCCCCACTCGGGGTACGAGATCGCCTTGTTGTGGGCGGCGGCGAAGTCGACCTGCGCCTGGAGCCCGTACGGCGCCGACACCTGCTCGTCGAACGTCTCGCCGGGAGGCTGGTCGTACGAGTCCATGCCGATGATGTCCACGACGTCGTCACCGGGGTAGCACTCGGTCCACGGAATGGCGTCCACCCCGCGGTTCGGGGCGAAGTCGAAGCGGAACTTCTGGCCGGGGACGGAACGCATCGTCTTGACGATGCGCTTCCAGTACGCCTTCCAGGCATCGGGGTCGGGCCCGCAGCGGTGCGTGTACGTGGTGCCGTTCATCTCCCAGCCGAGGACGATCACGGTGTCCTTCGCGCCCAGGTCCACCAGGCGGTTGGCCAGGGTCCGGTAGTGCTCGTCGTAACTGCCGGCGGCGCCCTCCTGCAGCAGGTCGCGGACCTCGTCGTCGGGGACGCGGTCCTCGTTCCGCTCCAGCATGGGCACGTTGAGCACGAGCATCCGGTCGTCCGCACCGCGCCGCCACTCGGCCCAGGGGCGCAGGAACTCGGGACGGCCCTCGATGTTCGACCAGAGATCGCCCGGCAGATAGGTGTGCCCGACCGTCAGCTCCGCACCGCCCAGCCACTTCGACAGCTCGGCCATGCGCTCCACGCCGTCGGGCCCGTAGTGGAGGTACGCGCCGATGGCGGTCGGGCGGTTCTCCGGCGTGGCGGGGGCGGGAACGGGGGGATCGGTGGGTGCTCTGTCCGCCGCCTCCGCTCCGAAAACACCACTGGCGACGATGAGACTTATGGCAACCGTCCCGATGCAGGTGCCAGTGAGACGGCGCCGCTTGGACATGACTCCTCCTGGTAACTGTCGCTCGTACCGATATGAACGACAGTAAGCAGAAAGTCTTATTAATGAGCTGTCCGCATGCCCGTCAGTAGGCCATTGGCGACAGGGCCCTCCCGAAACGCAGCCACTCGGCTGAAATGCGCGAAGCCGGCACGACGGCGACGCGACGCCTGCGCGACACCGTGCGGCCCAAGGCCGGCCGGACCTCGGACCGCACGGTTTCACGGGTGGTTCTACGAGTGGTTTTACGGGCGGAGAGGACCCGCGCCGGGCCGGATCAGGACACGTCGAAAGCGAAAGGCAGGGCCCGGACGCGGTTGTCGAAGTTGGAGTCGACCAGATCCGGAATTCCCACTGCCCTCAGATCGCGCGGCCTGGTGAGCAGTTCGTGGAAAAGGGCCTTCATCTCCTGGCGCGCCAGATGCGCCCCCAGGCAGTAATGCGGCCCGCCGCCCCCGTATCCCAGATGGGGATTCGGGTCCCGTGTGATGTCGAAGACATCGGGATTCGTGAACACCGCTTCGTCGCGATTGGCCGAGGCGTAGAAGAGCACCACCTTTTCTCCTGGGAGGAACTCGCGTCCTCCCAGGACGCATTCGGTCGTGACCGTCCGGCGGAACTGGATGATCGGTGTCGAGTGACGGACGATCTCGTCCACCGCCCCGTCGGCGTACCGGTCGAAGTCGGACATCAGCAGGGCGCGCTGATCCGGGTGGTCGGTCAGGAGCGCCAGCCCGTGGGCGATCGCGTTGCGCGTGGTCTCCACCCCGGCGACGAGCAGCAGGGAGAAGAAGGCGCCGAGCTGGCGGGAGGAGAGCGCCTGCCCGTCGATGTCCGCGCACACCAGCGCCGAGATGAGGTCGCCGGTGGGGTGGCGGCGGCGCTCACGGGCGAGTTTCGCCATGACGAGCTGCATGTGCGCCAGGGCGCGCAGCCCCCGTCCGGGCACCCGCAGCCGGGCGCGCACGCCGCGGTTCACGCCGACGTTCTCGGACGCGTGGTTGACGCGGTCGGCGATCTCCGGGCGGTAGCGCTCCGGGATCCCCATCAGGTTGCAGATGACCTCGAACGGCATGCGGGAGGCGACCGAGGGGACGAAGTCGCGCGGCTGCCCGGCGATCATCTCGTCCACCACGCGTCTGGCGACCTCGTGGATGTCCTCCTCCGCCGTGGCGAGCAGGCGCGGCGTGAAGGCGCGGGAGACGATCTTGCGCATCGTGGCGTGCTCGGGACCGTCCATGTTGACCATGGAGTTCCCGAACACGGCCTTCGCCCACGCGGCCGGCTCCGGAGTGGTGACGCCCGGAGCGCTCGCGAACTGGCGGGGCTGCCGGCTCGCCTCCGTCACGTCCGCGTGCTTCACCAGCGCGTAGAAGCCTTTGCCGCCCTTGCGGGGGCTGCCCGTGCCCTCTCCGAAACGCACCGGGGCGTCGAGCCCGCGCAGCAGCGCGAAGGCCTTCAGCCGCTCGGAGCGCGGCAGCTGCCAGAACGACGGATCGGCGAGGTCGGCGTTCTGCTCCCGCAGCATGTGCTGCGTGGACGCCTGCGTCGGGATTTTCATCTCACACCCTTCTGGAGCGCGGGCGGTCGTGCCGACCCGGGCCGGTTGCTGCGGACAGGTGAACTTTGCCCTGATGTGGGCCCTCAGTCCGTTCTTGTGCTGAAACGGCGTGTCTGCGAAGCGAGAACCGTTTCACCGCCGGGTCGTTGTCAAGGAAGGAGCACGCGCACACCGCGGGAGCGGACCGACACGAAGGACGAGAGGTGCCCGGCATGGGACTGATCACGCGCAGGACCGCGGCGACCGTGCGAGCGGGTTCCCTGACACGCCGTGTCCTGCTGCGCACCGCCTTCGCGGCGGGCGTGATCGCGGGCACGGCGGGGGCGCTCGCCCCGGTCCTCGCCAGGAGCCCGGGGACCGGAGCCCGCCCGGCCCGGGCGGACCGCCCGGTGGACGTTCCGGCGAAGGGCCCGGCCCCCGCACCGGAGCGGTTCACCGAGACCTACCGGGGCCGGCACATCCAGGGGACGGCCGGCGGCCCGGCGCCCGTGAGGCGGGCCGGCGGGACCGCCCACCCGGGACACACCGGCGACGCCACGGCCGTCGTGGCCCTTCCGGACGACGTCGAGGTACGCATCGACGGCCGGCCGCTGCACATCATGCGGCGCGCCGACGGCAGCTATCTGAGCGTGGTCAACCACTACGAGTCGTTCCCGACGCTGCTCGCCGCGGCCCGTGCCGCAGTCGACGAGCTGGGCGACGCCCAGCTGTCGGTGTCCCCCACGCACAGCCTCTGACCCGGGAGGGCCGACAGTGGTGTACACCCGAAAGAACCAGCGAGATCTCACCCGTACGGAGAAGAAGCGCCTGGTCAACGCCTTCCTGGAGCTCAAGCGCTCAGGTCGGTACGACGAGTTCGTGGACCTGCACGGCCGGTTCTACGTCTCCGACGGCGAGGACGGGCCGCGTCCCAGCCATATGAGCCCCTCCTTCCTCCCGTGGCACCGCCGGTTCCTCCTGGAGTTCGAACGCGCCCTGCGGGCCGTCGACCCGGGGGTGTCGATCCCGTACTGGGACTGGACGAAGGACAACACCCCCGCCGCGTCGCTGTGGGCGGAGGACTTCCTCGGGGGCGACGGCCGGTCCGGCGACTGGCAGGTGATGACGGGGCCGTTCGCCTACGCCAACGGGAACTGGACCATCAAGGCACAGATCGGCGAGAGGAACTTCCTCACCCGCAACCTGGGCCGCCCCTCCGCCCCGGTCTCACTGCCCACCCGGCAGGACGTGGACCACGCGCTGCGCGACCCGCTCTACGACGCGGCGCCGTGGGACTCCACCGCGACCGGTGGCTTCCGGAACAAGCTGGAGGGGTGGGAGGTCAAGGGGTCGGCCACCAGGACGCACAACCACAACCGGGTCCACCGCTGGGTCGGCGGCCTGATGATGAGCGGTTCCTCGCCCAACGATCCGGTCTTCTGGCTCCACCACGCCTTCCTGGACCTGCTCTGGGACCGCTGGCAGAAGGCGCACCCCGGCTCCGGCTACCTGCCGCGCGAGAAGCTGCCCGCGTCCGATCCGCAGCACGGGCGGGTCTTCAGCCTCCACGAACCGATGCCGCCGTGGAACGCGACGCCCGCGCAGCTCCTCGGTCATTCACGCGTCTACCGCTACGCCTAGCGGGCACCCGGCCGCCCTAGTCCGCCGCCTTGACCGCGCAGAAGGTGGTGGTGAGGGTGGAGGACTTCGCTCCGGCGTCCGCCGACGGCTCCGGGCAGCCCCCGCCCGGAGCCGCCGGCGGCGGGACCGCCGCCGGTCGCGGGCCCTGCGGCGCGACCCGGTCGGCCGGGGCGCCGACCTCCCTCGGCTCGTCGAGCAGCACCGTCAGCCCGTACCCCGCCACCACCAGCACCGCCCAGGCGAGCACCAGGAAGGTGCGCACTTCCGGCCCCTACTCCTTCTCGAGACGCGCCGGAAGGTCGAAGAGCGGGAACCACCGCTTCGTGTCCAGGAAGGACGTGATCCCGCTGACCTTCCCGTCCACGATCTCGATGACCATGAGCGCCCACGGTTCGAAGCTGCCGTCGCCCGACTGGCTCGGGTGGTAGTGGGCGAAGGCCGGCGTGCCGTTGGCCACGACCGGCACCAGCCTGGAGCCCCGGCAGACCTCGCCGACACCCAGCATCCAGCCGACGATGTCGTCGTGGCCCTGGAGCCACAGGTCGTACGGCGGCATGGACAGCGTCGCGTCCTCGTGGAGCAGCGCGGTCAGGGCGGCCATGTCGTATCCCTCGAAGGCCGCGACGTACCGCTCCAGCAGTTTCCGCTGCTCCTCGTCCAGCGGGTCGGCCGCGTCCGTCTCCTGCGAGCCGTGCTCGGCGATCGTCGCGCGGGCCCGCTGGAGCGCGCTGTTGACCGAGGCGACCGAGGTCTCCAGCAGCTCCGCGACCTCGCTCGCCTTCCAGGCCAGCACCTCGCGCAGGATCAGCACCGCCCGCTGTTTCGGCGGCAGGTGCTGGAGCGCGGCGACGAAAGCGAGGCGCACGCTCTCGCGCGACACGGCCGTCTCCGCCGGGTCGGCCACCGAGGGCAGCACCCGCCCGTCCGGCACCGGCTCCAGCCAGGTGATCTCGGACCGGGCGTTGAGCGCGGCCTGGGCCACCGGCGTCGCGGCGGTGAGGTCCATCGGGCGGGCCCTGCGGTTGCCCGCGCTGAGCATGTCGAGGCATACGTTCGTCGCGATGCGGTAGAGCCACGAGCGCAGCGACGACCGCCCCTCGAACTTGTCGAAGCTCCGCCACGCCCGGACCATCGTGTCCTGCACGGCGTCGTCCGCCTCGAAGGCGGATCCCAGCATCCGGTAGCAGTAACCCGTCAGCTCGGTCCGGTGCTTCTCCAGCCGGGAATCCAGGTCCTGCGTCGTCACGACATCGCTCATCGGCTCCACCCCACTCGCCGCCTTTGGCACCAGCACTTCGGAAGTTACCGGACGCCACTGACAATCAGGGGCGGGCCGTGAAAACCGGTACGGCCGAACGGACTTCAGGCCCGTGCCACGTCACCCGCCCGGCGCGTCCGCACCGCCACGAGCTGCCGCTGCTCGACCCGGGCCACCCGGCTCCCGTACAGCGTGATCGACACGACGCCGCCCACCGCGACCAGGCCGAGGAGCACCGTGCCCGCCCAGCCCCCGGCGTGGAAGGCGACCGCGCCGAGCGTGCCGCCCGCGCTGCTGCCCAGGTAGTACGCCGACTGGTAGAGCGCGGACGCCTGCGCGCGCCCGGTCTTCGCCGTACGGCTCACCGAGGACGACGCCACCGCGTGTCCCGCGAAGAACCCGGCGGTGATCAGCACCAGGCCCGCCAGCACGGCGCCCAGCGCGTCGGCCACCGAGAGCAGCAGACCGGCCGTGGTCGTCGAGACCGCCAGGTACAGCGCGCCCCGGCGGCCCATGCGGGCGACCAGCTTTCCGGCCGCCGCGGAGGAGACCGTACCGACCAGGTAGACCAGGAAGACCGAGCCGATGACGCCCTGCGGGAGGCTGAAGGGAGCCTCGGCCAGCCGGTAGCCGATCACCGTGTAGACGGCGCCGAAGACCGTCATGAAGAGGGCGCCGATCGCGTACAGCCGCAGCAGCAGCGGGTCGGCCAGATGACCGCGGACGGTCTTCGCCAGCGCCCCGGGCCTGAGCGAGCCGGGCGTGAAGTGGCGGGCCTTCGGCAGCATCAGCCGGAACACCACCGCGCACACCACGGCCAGCAGGCCGACCGCGGCGAGCGCCGCACGCCAGCCCCACAGCTGGGCCGCCCAGCCGGTGACGATGCGGCCGCTCATGCCCCCGATCGAGTTACCGGCGACGAACAGCCCGATCGCGGCGACCAGCGCCTTCGGCCGCACCTCCTCCGCGAGATAGGCCATCGCGGAGGCCGGCAGACCGGCGAGTGCGGCGCCCTGCACGGCGCGCAGCGCCACCAGCCACTCCAGCGAGGGCGCGAACGGCACCAGCACCCCGACCACGACGGCGACCGCCAGCGAGACCGTCATCATCCGGCTGCGCCCGAAGCGCTCGGAGAGCGCGCTCAGCGGCAGTACGAAGAGGGCCAGCGCGCCCGTGGCGGCCGAGACCGTCCAGCTGGCGGCGCTCGCGCTCACGCCGAAGTCGGCGGAGATCAGCGGCAGCAGCGCCTGGGTGGAGTAGAGGAGGGCGAAGGCCGCCATCCCGGCGGCGAAGAGCGCGAAGCTCATGCGGCGGTAGCCGGGGGAGGAGGGAGCGAGACGGGAGTCGGTGTCGGCGACAACGGCGTCGGCGTCCACAGGGGTGGTGGACGCCTTGGTACTTGCAGGAGGCATACATGGAACGTAGACACAGCAAGTTCATGCGTCCAATGCACAAACCCGAGATAATCAATCCCATGGTGCATAACCCGAGCTCACGGCCCCGCCTGTCACCCAGCAGTTACGAAGAAGACATCCAGCAGGTACTCGCGCCGCGCCTCGCCCACTTCGCGGCCGTCGCCCGCCACGAGCACGTGACCCGCGCCGCCCACGAGTTGGCCGTCCCCCAGTCGACCCTCTCGCGCGCCATGGTCAGGCTGGAGGAGGACCTCGGCGTCGCCCTGTTCGCCCGCAAGGGCCGCACGGTCTCCCTCACCCCCGCCGGCCGCACCTTCCTCACCACCGTCGAGCGCGCGCTGGCCGAGGTCGAGCGGGCCGCGGACTCGGTACGGGCCGACGCCGACCCCGCGACCGGCAAGGTCGCCTTCGGCTTCCTGCACACCATGGGCTCCGAGACCGTCCCCGCCCTGCTCCGCGCCTTCCGGGCGGACCACCCGCGGGTCCGCTTCCAGCTCGTCCAGAACTACGGCGAAGCCATGATCGAGCGGCTGCGCGCCGGCGACCTCGACCTCTGCCTGACCTCGCCCGTCCCCGACGCCCCCGACCTGGTCGCCCGCCGCCTCGACGAGCAGCGGCTTCGCCTGGTCGTCCCCGACGACCACCGCCTGGCCACGCGCAAGCGGGTGCGCCTCGCGGAGGCGGCCGACGAGGCGTTCGTGACCCTCGAACCCGGCTACGGACTGCGCCGCATCACCGACGACCTGTGCGCCGAGGCGGGCTTCAAGCCACGCGTCGCGTTCGAGGGCGAGGAGGCGGAGACCCTGCGCGGCCTGGTGGCGGCCGGCCTGGGCGTCGCGCTGCTGCCGCCGCCCGCGGTGGCCCGCCCCGGCGTCAGGGAGCTGACCGTGACGGCCCCGCGCGCCGTACGCGAGATCGGTGTCGCATGGCTGGACGGCCACCCGGACACGCCCCCGGTGGCGGCCTTCAAGCGCTTCCTGCTGTCCCGCAGGGGCCACCTGCTGCCGGAGTGAGCCCGGAGTGGGCAGGGCCCGGCGGAGTACGGGTCACGGGCTGACGGCGAGCACCAGGTAGGCCGCCAGCAGCGACAGGTGCACGCCGCCCGTGAGGGGAGTGGCGCGCCCCGGCACGATGGTCAGCGTGCCGACGGCCACGGTGAGCGCGAGCAGCACCATGTGGGTGGCGTCGAGCCCCAGCAGCAGCGGCCCCGTCATCCAGACGGACGCGACGGCGACCGCCGGAATGGTCAGGCCGATGCTGGCCATGGCCGACCCCAGCGCCAGGTTCAGGCTGGTCTGCACCCGGTCGCGCCGGGCGGCCCGTACGGCGGCGATCGACTCCGGCGCCAGCACGAGCAGCGCGATCACGACACCCACCACCGAGGCCGGCAGCCCGGCCGCCGCCACCCCCGCCTCGATCGTCGGGGACACCCCCTTCGCCAGTCCGACCACCGCGACCAGCGACACGGCCAGCAGCCCGAGACTGATCAGCGCGACCCGCCGCGTCGGGGGATCGGCGTGGTCCTCACCGTCGATCACCTCGCCCTGGGTGGTGACGGGCAGGAAGTAGTCCCGGTGCCGCCAGGTCTGCGTCATCACGAACAGCCCGTAGAGCAGTACGGCCGCGAACGCCGCGAAGACGAGCTGGGCCGGGCTGAACTCGGGGCCGGGAGCGCTGGTGGTGAACGTCGGCAGCGCCAGGCTCAGCCCCGCCAGCGTCGTGACGGTCGCGAACGCCGCGCCCGTCCCCTCCGCGTTGAACACCGCCACCTTGCGTTTGAGCGAACCGACGAGGAGGGACACCCCGACGATGCCGTTGCAGGTGATCATCACGGCCGCGAAGACGGTGTCCCTGGCCAGTGAGCTGTTCTTCTCGCCGCCACCGGCCATGAGCGTGACGATCAGGGCGACTTCGATGACCGTCACGGCCACGGCCAGGACGAGCGAGCCGAACGGCTCGCCCACCCGGTGGGCCACCACCTCGGCGTGGTGGACGGCCGCGAGCACCGAACCGGCCAGGAAACACGCCAGCAGCGCCACCACGAGTCCCGGCAGGGACCGCCCCCAGGTGAAGACCAGCAGCACGACGGCCAGCACGGGCACGGTCGTCGGCCAGTGCGCCGCGCGGGCGCGGACCATACGCATCATGCCTTCGACCCTGACAGAGCCTCGTGCGGGGCGCGCGTCGTACGGCGGGCGGGACGTGAGCGGCGCTAGCGTCGAAGCCATGCCTACTCCTCCCACTCCGCCCCCCGCCCGCTACACGGTGGAGATCAAGCCCCGGACGGCCGACGCCGACGGCCACCCCGACCACGGATCCACGCTGCGCACGGCGGTCGTGGAGGCGACGGGCGAGACGAGCGTGTCGGGTTATCCCCATTACGAGGGCGACGGCGTGGCGGCCGACATCGATCCCCGTACGCGCGCGGTGGAGGCGATCACGCTGGACGGCGGCGAGCTGCCGTACGGCTGGACCGCCGAGGTCTCACCGCCGGAAGCGTGAGCGGCGCCCCGCCCGCCGGCTACCGCCGCAGCGCCTGCCCGAAGCCGGAGGCGAGCGGCATCCGCAGTCCCAGCGGCGGCGGCGCGGCGAAGGCGTCGGCCACCGGCCGGGCGTACCCGCGGCCGAAGAGCGTGCCCAGGACGAAGTCGGCCGCCAGCGCCAGCACTTCCGGGCGGTGCTGGCGCAGCGCGTGGCCGTCCGAGTGGACCTCGAAGCGGCAGATGTCGCGGTTCGCCTTCTTGGCCCGCTCGGCCAGCCGGTACGACAGCTCGGGATCGGTACGTTCGTCGTTCGTGCCGTGCACGATCAGCACATGACGCCCGGCCAGCTGCTTCACCGGCTCCTCGGCCGCCGCGACGTCGTCGTCCGGCAGCCAGGGCGCGATCGCGAGCACGGAGGTGACGGCCGCGTGGTCCGCGGCGTGCAGCGCGGCGCGCCCGCCCATGTCGATCCCCGCGAGACACACCGGCACGTCGCCGTAGCGCCGTACGACCTCGTCCACCGCCCACCGCGCGTCGGCCGCGAGCCGCGCGTCCGCGCCGTTCCAGCCGCGGCCCCGGTAGCGCACGACATGGGCCACGAGCCCTTCGCCCCGCCCCGCTGCGGCCAGGGTCCGCGCCAGCGGCCGCACACCGGCGTGCGCCAGCGGGGACGGCCGGCGCGCCGACACCGGCTCGCCGGCCGGAAGCAGCAGTACGACGCCGTTGACGCACACCGCGCGGTCGCCGCCCCCGGCCGCCGCGACCGCTCCGAGCGCCCGGCCCAACCGGGCCCCGGAAACCGGGTTTGCTTGCTGTGCCATGACAGAACAGTCTCAGAAGCTCAGGTGTACTCCACCCGTACGCAGGGTCACTGTTACGTATCGACAGGCGCGATCTACGCGCGTAGGCGCTAGAGTGCCCAGATGACGAGCGAGACCCTCAACGCCCCCACAGCGAGCCAGATCCGCCGCGCCCCGAAGGTGCTGCTCCACGACCACCTCGACGGCGGTCTGCGCCCCGGCACGATCATCGATCTCGCCCGCGAGGCGGGTTACGAAGCCCTTCCCGAGACCGACGCCGACAAGCTCGGCATCTGGTTCCGCGAGGCCGCCGACTCCGGTTCGCTGGAGCGCTACCTGGAGACCTTCGCGCACACCTGTGCCGTCATGCAGACGCGTGACGCGCTCTTCCGCGTCGCCGCCGAGTGCGCCGAGGACCTCGCCGAGGACGGTGTCGTCTACGCCGAGGTCCGGTACGCCCCCGAGCAGCACCTCGAAAAGGGCCTGACCCTCGAAGAGGTCGTCGAGGCCGTCACCGACGGCTTCCGCGAGGGCGAGCGCCGCGCGAGGGCGAACGGCCACCGGATCCGCGTCGGCGCCCTGCTGACCGCCATGCGGCACGCCGCCCGCGCCCTGGAGATCGCCGAACTCGCCAACCGCTACCGCGACAACGGCGTCGTCGGCTTCGACATCGCGGGCGCCGAGGCGGGCTTCCCCCCCACCCGGCACCTGGACGCCTTCGAGTACCTCAAGCGAGAGAACAACCACTTCACGATCCACGCCGGTGAGGCCTTCGGTCTCCCCTCCATCTGGCAGGCGCTCCAGTGGTGCGGCGCCGACCGGCTCGGTCACGGCGTACGCATCATCGACGACATCGAGGTCGCGGCCGACGGCAGCGTCACGCTGGGCCGCCTCGCCGCGTACGTGCGCGACAAGCGCATCCCGCTGGAGATGTGCCCGACGTCCAACCTCCAGACGGGCGCGGCCGACTCCTACGCCGCGCACCCCATCGGGCTGCTGCGCAAGCTGCACTTCAGGGCCACGGTGAACACCGACAACCGGCTGATGAGCGGCACCAGCATGAGCCGCGAGTTCGAGCACCTGGTCGACGCCTTCGGATACACGCTCGACGACATGCAGTGGTTCACAGTCAATGCGATGAAATCAGCATTCATTCCTTTCGATGAACGCCTCGCCATGATCAATGACGTGATCAAGCCCGGATATGCCGAGCTGAAATCCGAATGGCTGTTCCGGCAGACCGTCGCGACCAGCGGATCTTCCTCCGTCTGAAGTCGAGCGCACTGCTTCGGGGGCGGCCGGGAACGACGGTTCCCGGCCGCCCCGGCGTGTTTGCGGCGGAGTCGGGGCGTGGCTAGCTTGCAGAGCCGCTCACCCACCCCACCCCGTCGCAAGGACGTCTTCCCCATGAAGCAGTTTGCCGCCAAGACTCTCGGCGTCGCCGCCCTCGGTGCCGCCTTCGCCGCTGCCGCCGTCGGCAGCGCCTCCGCGGCCGAGCAGGCCGCCCCGGCCGTTCCCGACGTGGCCACCGCGCTGTCCACGGTGACCTCGGTACTGCCCGTGCAGGAGGCCGGCAACAACCTCCCCGCCGGAGCCCCCGAGGCCCTGGCCGCCGGCCAGAACGCGCTCGCCGGAACCGTCGCCGCAGCGCCCGTGCCCAAGCCCCTGGCGGACAGCGGAACCAACCCGGTCCAGAGCCTGCTGGGCGGCCTGCCGGCCGGCCTGCTGCCCGCCGTCTGATCCCGGGCACCCGCACAGCGCACGCGCAAGGGGCGCGCACCGGATACGGATCCGGTGCGCGCCCCTTCCGTGTGCGCGGAAGCCGCGGCGGACTACCAGGCGGTCTTCGCGCTCTCCTCGGAGGGCAGGAACACCCACAGCGCCAGGTACAGCAGGAACTGCGGTCCGGGCAGCAGGCACGAGAGCACGAAGATCACTCGCATCGTGGTCGCGGAAGTGCCGAAGCGCCGTGCCAGCGCAGCGCACACTCCACCGATCACTCGGCCGTTACGGGGGCGGACAAGGGCTGTCATGGCGGGCTCCTCGCGAGCTGGTCCGGGGGTCACTTCCGGTGTGCCTCCCGGTACCTCCATACTGCTGGCGCAGACCGGTCCGAAGCGTCGCTCTACGGGGCGATCCCGACCCTGGGAATCGTCGGGGTGGGCCCCTGAGGGGCCTCCTCCCGCAGGACGGCCCCGCCCGGCACCCGCTCCTGCTTGCGGCGCAGCCGGGCCCGCCCCACCGGTACGACCGTCAGGTGCGCCAGCGCGACCCCGGCCGTGTTCAGCAGGACCGAGTCCACATCGACGACCTGGCCCGGCACCCCGGTCTGGAGCAGCTCGATCGCCAGCGAGAACAGTCCCCCCGCCAGGGCCGTACGGGCCAGGGAGGCCACCGGCGAGACGGAGAGCCGGCCCCCCGCCATCGGCAGCAGTACGCCCAGCGGAGCCAGCAGCAGAAGCCCCTCGCAGATGCGCCGCGCCGCCGGGGCGGGGCCGAGCGCCAGGTACGCCTCGATGCCGGCCAGCGGATGGAAGTTCGGTGAGGTCACCCACGGGACGTCCAGGGGGCGCAGCGTCAGCCACCCGACGAGCAGCAGGTGCGCGAGGAGGAGGAGTCCTCCCGCCGCGCGGAAGCGGATGATGACGGCGCTGCCGTCCGAGCCATGACGCACGCCTTCCAAGACGCGGTCACCGGCACGTTCGGTTCCGCCCCGGGCAGCGGTGTGACGAGCCGGACCCGCACATCACCCGGACGGGCCCGTGCGGACCGGCGGGGCGGGCCGGGGCGGTACGGCCGGCAGCCGGGACGGATCAGCGCGAAGGGAGGATCTCGCCGAGGGCGGGCACCGACTCGGGACGGGACTTCAGCGCCGCCGTGCACCGGTAGGCGCGCACCGGGTCGCCGGAAGGGCCGCCGAGCACCACGGACCGGTCGGACCCGGACGCCGCGCTGTCCGCGTACGTGCAGACGATCTGCGCCAGCGCGTGCGTGGGCAGGTCCTCGGGCTGGCTGCTGAGCCGCAGCGCGCCCCGGGGGTCCCCCTTGCGCGCCCCGGAAACGGCCAGTGTCTCCCGTACGTCCGTGGTGAACCCCGCCTGCTTCTCCTCGTCCGAAGGCTCCTTCTGGAGCTCGTCGAGGAGCGTCTGCGCGACCCGCACCCGGCCGGACACCGGTTTCTCCCCGGGGGTCCGCACCGCCCGGTCCACCGGGACCAGCTGCGCGCCGCAGATCAGGTACACCTGGAGCGGAATGCCGGGGGCCGCCGGGGAGGAGGCGTCCTCCGCCGACAGCTCGCACGGCACCCGGGACGGTGCGGCGCCCGCCTCGACCGGCACCGAAGTGGTCCTGATCCCGCACCCGGCGAGCACGGCGCAGAGCGCGGCGAGGCCCACGAGACGGGACGGCCCGCGCTTCACTGTTCTTCGCACTCCTCGCCCTCCCTCACGCCGTCGTTCTCCTCGCCGTCCGCGGACCGCGACACGTCGAGCGGCAGCTGCAGCACGAAGACCGCGCCGCCCTCGGCCGAATTCGCCGCGGTGATGTCCCCGCCGTGGATGTGCGCGTTCTCCATGGCGATGGAGAGGCCCAGCCCACTGCCCTCGGAGCGCGGCCGTGACGCGCTCGCCTTGTAGAAGCGGTCGAAGACGTGCGGCAGTACGTCCTCGGGGATGCCGGGACCGTGGTCCCGTACCTCGATGACCAGCTCGTGGCCGACGGTCCGCACCGACACCCGCACCGGGGAGCCGCCGTGCTTGAGGGCGTTGCCGATCAGGTTCGCCAGGATGACGTCCAGGCGGCGCGGGTCGAGGCGCGCCATGATGCCGCGCTCGGCGTCGAGGTCCACCGCGTCCAGCCACGCGCGGGCGTCGATGCAGGCGGTCACCTGGTCCGCGACATCGACGTCGTCGAGGACGAGACGGGCCGTACCCGCGTCGAAGCGGGTCACCTCCATCAGGTTCTCGACGAGGTCGTTCAGGCGCCGCGTCTCGCTCACCACCAGGTGCACGGCGGGCGCGATCATCGGGTCGAGGTTGTCCGCCTCGTCCTCCAGGACCTCGGCCACCGCGGTGATCGCGGTCAGCGGGGTGCGCAGCTCGTGCGACATGTCGGCGACGAAGCGCCGGCTCGACTCCTCCCGCGCGCTCATGTCCGCGACCTTCTTCTCCAGCGACTCCGCGGTCCTGTTGAACGTCCTTGACAGGTCGGCCAGTTCGTCCGTGCCCGACACCCTCAGCCGGGTGTCGAGCTTCCCCTCGCCGAGCCGCCGCGCCGCGTCCCCGAGCCGCTGCACGGGCTTGAGCACGGTCGTCGCGGCCGCCTGGGCGAGCAGCGTGGAGCCCAGCAGCGCGAGCGCGGTGGCGATCGCGAGGGACCAGGCCAGCGAGTTGAGGTCGTCGCGCTCCTGCTCCAGGGAGGTGACCATGTAGCCGGTGGGCCCGCCGCCGATCACCTTCGTGCCCGCCACCAGGAGCGGCTTCCCCCTGGGACTGACGCGCACCCAGTAGAGGTGGTACGGGAACTCGTTGGCGTCCGTGACCTTCTGCCGCCGGTTCACCGCGTCCTGAAGCTCCTGCGGTACGTCGTCGAGCGTCAGGGTGTCGATGTCGGAGGTCCCGGCGATCGGCTTGCCCGCCGCCCGCTCGTCCACCAGGAGCACGCTGTAGCCGGGACTGCCGCCGGCCGCCATCTGCGCGGCGGCGGCCTGGAGTTCGGCCTGCGTCGGGTGCATCGGCAGCGTGGCCGCGCGGCTCTGCATCTCCTGCCGGAAGTCCTTGAGGGCCGCGTCCTGGGTACGGGTCAGCACCGCCTCGCGGTTGAGCCAGTACGCGATGCCCGACGCGGAGACGGCGGCCGTCAGCGCCACCAGGGCGAAGACGACGACGAGCCGCAGCCGCAGGCTGGTCAGACGCAGCCCCGCCAGCAGCGTCCTGCGGGAAGCAGCGCTCACGAAGGCGAGTCCAGCCGGTAACCGACGCCCCGGACGGTACGGATGAGCGTCGGCGACGACGGTACGTCCTCGACCTTGGCCCGCAGCCGCTGCACGCACGCGTCGACCAGCCGCGAGTCGCCGAGGTAGTCGTGCTCCCACACCAGCCGCAGCAACTGCTGGCGCGACAGGGCCTGCCCGGGGCGGCGGCTCAGCTCCAGCAGCAGCCGCAGCTCGGTCGGCGTGAGCTGGAGGTCCTCGCCGTTCTTGGTGACCGTCATGGCGGACCGGTCGATGACGACGCTGCCGAAGACGGCGGCGTCGTTGGCCTCCCGCTCGCCCCGCCGCAGCACCGCGCGGATACGGGCGTCGAGGACCCGTCCCTGCACCGGCTTGACGACGTAGTCGTCGGCGCCCGACTCCAGGCCGACCACCACGTCGATGTCGTCGCTGCGCGCGGTCAGCAGGATGATGGGCAGCTGGTCCGTGCGCCTGATGCGCCGGCACACCTCGAATCCGTCGATGCCGGGCAGCATCACGTCCAGCACGATCAGATCCGGCCGCTGCTCGCGCAGCAGCCTCAGGCCGTCTTCTCCCGTCGCCGCGGTGGCCACTCGGTGGCCCTGGCGTGACAGGGAGAGTTCGAGGGCCGTGCGGATGGCGTCGTCGTCCTCGATCAGCAACAGGAAAGGCACAGAGGTCATTCTGGCCCATGGGGGAGGAGGAGTTCGACAGTTGGGACGCTCCCTTCCCCTGTGACAGGGCTGTGACAGTCGGCGGACACCGTGATGAAACTGCCCGGGCAAGCTCATTGGCACACGGACAGCGACGGACTCCACCGACGGGGGGCGCGAGATGAACGCACTGCACAGCACCAACTCCAGCGCAGTTGTCACGCGTCTCCACGACGTCACGAGGAACACCGAGAAGTCCGGTGCCGCCGGGCGGGGGTGCGCTCGCGGCACCGGGCGTCAGCGCACGCAGGCCATGCATGTGGCCGCGGTGCCCGACGTGTCCGCGGGCAACGACGGGGGACACGGGGGAGCGGCGTACCGGGAGGTCGCAGGGGGAGGGGCTCCGAGGCCGGAGGCGGAATTCACCGCCTACGTCCAGGAGCGCCGTGCCTCCCTGTACGCCACCGCCTACCACCTGACCGGCGACCGGTTCGAGGCCGAGGACCTGCTGCAGAGCGCCCTCTTCTCGACGTACCGCGCCTGGGACAGGATCAGCGACAAGGCGGCGGTCGGCGGCTACCTGCGCCGCACGATGACGAACCTGCACATCAGCGCCTGGCGCAGGCGCAAGCTCAACGAATACCCGACCGAGGAACTGCCGGAGACGGCGAACGACACGGACGCGATGCGCGGCACCGAGCTGCGCGCCGTGCTCTGGCAGGCGCTCGCCCGGCTGCCCGAACTCCAGCGCACGATGCTGGTCCTGCGGTACTACGAGGGCCGCACCGACCCGGAGATCGCGGACATCCTCGACATCAGTGTCGGCACGGTCAAGAGCAGCATCTGGCGTTCACTGCGCCGGCTGCGCGAGGACGAGGCCCTCAGCTTCGGCCGTGACGAGGAAGAGTCCTTCGGCGAGCTGGTGGCCTGAAGGCACGAGGGGGGGACGGGGGGAGCGGGGGCCGCGGTTTCGGGGGAAACCGCGGAAGCTCACGGGGGAGACACAGCGGGGTCGGGCGGGCCGGGGGGTCCTGTCCGGCCCCGCTGCACGTCGTTGCGGCGGTCGCGGGCGGGGCGTGCCCGAAGCCCGAAGAGCGGTGGCGCTAGCGCACCGCGGGCGCCCGGCAGCGGCCCGCGGCCGCCGCGGCCAGCCGGCCCAGCGCCTCCTCCGTGCCGCAGGGATGTGCCCCGAGCGCCGCCTGGCGCCCCACGATCGCCCGCTCGGCCCGCATCAGCCGCCAGCCCCTGCGCAGCAGGAACGGCACCGACTTGCGGCCCTCCCGCAGGTCCCGGAGCAGCCGCCGCCTGAAGGTCGTCGTGGGACGCCCGCGCAGGCAGAGCGCGTCCGCCAGTACGCCCAGTTCCTGGCAGCGCGCCACGATGTCCGCGGCGAAGATCCCCTCGGCCACGAACAGGGGCGTGCGCTCGATGTCGAGCGCTTCCCTGTCCACCCGCGCGCTGGCGGCGATGTCGTAGACGGGGACGGTCGTACGCCCCGTACGGCACAGCTCCTCGATCGCCGCGACGGCGGCGTCCGCGTCCCAGGACAGCGGGGAGTCCCAGTCGATGTCCGTACCCCCCACGACCTGCGGGAGCGTGGGGTCGTCGCCCTCTTTGTAGAAGTCGTCGAGGCGCAGCACGGGCAGGCCCGAGCGGGCGGCGAGCGACGACTTCCCGGAACCGGAGGGGCCCGTAAGCAGAACGACGCGCGTGGGTATGGGGGATGAGCTCACAGGGGACAAGTGTGCGGCATGGACCCCGACGGGGGATCCCGCCGGGTACTTCTTGGTATCAGCATCACATCTCAACTACGGTGCGTGCTCTCGTGGTTACTCAATCGGACGGGAATCCCATGGCACGTCACACCTCTTCCGGCTCCCAGCGGCGCGCGCTCCTGCGCCTCGGCCTCGCGGTCACGGCCGCCGGCGCGGCCCTCGCCGCGGGCGGCGGCGCGGCGCAGGCGGCCGGGGCGCCGCCGGAGGGCTCCGGCGCGGCGGCCACGGGCCGGGCCCTGGCCGAAGGACTCGGGCACGCGGCCGCCGGCGGGGCCGCCCCGGTCAAGACCCTCCCGCTGAACCCGATGGCCGGGACGGGGGTGGACCCGCTGGACAACTCGGTGGGCACCCGGGTCGCCGGCTTCGAGCCGGTCGGCACCGCGGCGGTCACCGCCCCGCTCACGCGGGGCGACGCGCTCCAGGACCTGCCGGCGGCGGGGCCGGCGACGGACCTCCTCCCGGGCTGACCCGCCCACCCGGACACACGGACGCCCGCCCACCCGGACACACGGACGCCCGGACGCCCGGGCACACGGACGCCCGGGCGCGCGGGCACACGGGCGGGCCCCGTACCGGATCGAGCGGTACGGGGCCCGTCCGCATGGGGCACGAGGGTCAGTAGGCGGAGCCGGACGCGCCCAGGGAGCCCGTCGGGTGCCACACCGTCTTGGTCTCGAGGAAGGCCGTCAGGCGGTGCGTGCCGGGGTCGGCCGACCAGTCCGCAGGCTGTGGACGCAGAACCCGCTTGAGGTTGTCCGCGGCGGCGATCTCCAGATCGCGCGCCAGGTCCGCGTCCGCGCCCGTGAGGTCGATCGCGTTGACGTCCTGGTGCGAGGCGAGCGGTGCCGCGATCTCCTGCGTACGCCCGGTCAGGATGTTGACCACACCGCCCGGCAGGTCGGACGTGGCCAGGACCTCGCCGAGGGAGAGCGCGGGCAGCGGGGCCTTCTCCGCGGCGACGACGACGGCCGTGTTGCCCGTCGCGATCACCGGGGCGATCACCGAGACGAGGCCCAGGAAGGACGACTCCTGGGGGGCGACGACGGCGACGACGCCCGTGGGCTCGGGGGTGGAGAGGTTGAAGAACGGACCCGCGACCGGGTTCGCGCCGCCCACGACCTGGGCGATCTTGTCGGTCCAGCCCGCGTACCAGACCCAGCGGTCGATCGCCGCGTCGACGACGACGGCGGCCTTCGCCTTCGACAGGCCCTCGGCGTCCGCGACTTCGCGCACGAACTGGTCCTTGCGGCCCTCCAGCATCTCGGCGATGCGGTAGAGGACCTGGCCCCGGTTGTACGCCGTCGCGCCCGACCAGCCGCCGAACGCCTTGCGCGCCGCGACGACCGCGTCACGCGCGTCCTTGCGGGAGGCGAGGGGGGCGTTCGCCAGCCAGTTGTCCTTGCCCGCCGCGCCGGCGGCTGATGTCGCTGTGGTCACCTCGTACACCCGGCCGCTCTCGCTCCGGGGGAACTTGCCCCCGACGTACAGCTTGTAGGTCTTGAAGACAGGGAGTCGATCAGACATCGAGGTACGCCTCCAGGCCGTGACGGCCGCCTTCGCGGCCGGAGCCCGACTCCTTGTAGCCGCCGAAGGGCGAGGTCGGGTCGAACTTGTTGAACGTGTTGGCCCAGACGACACCCGCGCGGAGCTTGCCGGCGACCGCGAGGATCCGCGACCCCTTCTCCGTCCAGATGCCTGCCGACAGGCCGTACTGGGTGTTGTTGGCCTTGGCGACGGCCTCGTCGGGCGTACGGAACGACAGCACCGACAGCACCGGGCCGAAGATCTCGTCGCGCGCGACGGTGTGCGCCTGCGTGACGCCCGTGAAGAGCGTCGGCGCGAACCAGTAGCCGGAGGAGGGGAGGTCGCACGGCGCGGACCAGCGCTCGGCGCCCTCCGCCTCGCCGGTCTCGGCGAGCGCGGTGATACGGGCCAGCTGCTCGGCGGAGTTGATGGCGCCGATGTCGGTGTTCTTGTCCAGCGGGTCGCCCAGGCGCAGCGTGGAGAGCCTGCGCTTGAGGGCGTCGAGCAGCTCGTCCTGGACCGACTCCTGGACCAGCAGGCGCGAGCCCGCGCAGCAGACCTGGCCCTGGTTGAAGAAGATGCCGGTGACGATGCCCTCGACGGCCTGGTCGATCGGGGCGTCGTCGAAGACGATGTTCGCGCCCTTGCCGCCGAGTTCGAGGGTGACCTTCTTGTCCGTACCCGCGACCTGGCGGGCGATCGCCTTGCCGACGGCCGTGGAACCGGTGAAGGCGACCTTGTCGACGTCCGGGTGCCCGACGAGCGCGGCGCCGGCCTCCCCGTAACCGGGAAGGATGTTGACGACGCCCTTGGGGAGACCGGCCTGGCGGCAGATGTCCGCGAAGAAGAGCGCGGAGAGCGGGGTCGTCTCGGCCGGCTTGAGGACGACCGTGTTGCCCGTGGCGAGCGCCGGGGCGATCTTCCACGCGAGCATGAGGAGGGGGAAGTTCCAGGGGATGACCTGGCCCGCGACGCCGAGCGGGCGCGGGTTCGCGCCGTACCCCGCGTGGTCGAGCTTGTCGGCCCAGCCCGCGTAGTAGAAGAAGTGCGCGGCGACCAGGGGGAGGTCCGCGTCGCGGGTCTCCTTGATCGGCTTGCCGTTGTCGAGGGTCTCCAGGACGGCCAGCTCGCGCGAGCGCTCCTGGATGATCCGCGCGATGCGGAAGAGGTACTTGGCGCGCTCGGAGCCGGGCAGCGCGGACCACTTCTCGAAAGCCCTGCGGGCCGCCTTGACGGCGCGGTCGACGTCCTCGGCGCCCGCCCGGGCGACCTCGGAGAGGACCTCCTCGGTGGACGGCGAGATCGTCTTGAAGACCTTGCCGTCGGCCGCGTCGGTGAACTCGCCGTCGATGAACAGGCCGTAGGACGGCGCGATGTCGACGACCGAGCGGGACTCGGGAGCGGGTGCGTACTCGAATACAGATGCCATGGTGATCAGTCCACCGTCACGTAGTCGGGACCGGAGTAACGGCCGGTGCTCAGCTTCTGCCGCTGCATCAGCAGGTCGTTCAGCAGCGAGGACGCGCCGAAGCGGAACCATTCGTTGCTGAGCCAGTCCTGGCCGACGGTCTCGTTGACCAGCACCAGGAACTTGATCGCGTCCTTGGTGGAGCGGATGCCGCCGGCCGGCTTCACACCGATCTGGATCCCGGTCTGCGCCTTGAAGTCGCGTACGGCCTCCAGCATCAGCAGGGTGTTGGGCGGGGTGGCGTTCACGCCCACCTTGCCGGTGGAGGTCTTGATGAAGTCCGCGCCCGCCAGCATCCCGAGCCAGGACGCGCGGCGGATGTTGTCGTACGTCGAGAGCTCGCCGGTCTCGAAGATGACCTTGAGGCGGGCCTTGTCGGCGCACTCGGCCTTCACGGCCACGATCTCCTCGTAGACCTTCAGGTAGTGACCGGAGAGGAAGGCCCCCCGGTCGATCACCATGTCGATCTCGTCCGCCCCGGCGGCGACCGCGTCGCGCACGTCCGCGAGCTTGACGGGGAGCGCGGCGCGGCCCGCCGGGAAGGCGGTGGCGACCGAGGCGACCTTGATGCCGGTGCCGGCCAGGGCGTCCTTGGCGGTGGCCGCCATGTCCGGGTAGACGCAGATCGCGGCGACGCGCGGCGTGGTGCGGTCGGTCGGATCGGGATTGGCGCCCTTGGCGCAGAGCGCCCGGACCTTGCCCGGGGTGTCCGCGCCTTCGAGCGTGGTGAGGTCGATCATCGAGATGGCCAGGTCGATGGCGTACGCCTTCGAGGTGGTCTTGACCGAACGGGTGCCGAGGGACGCGGCGCGCGCTTCCAGGCCGACGGGGTCCACGCCGGGGAGCCCGTGCAGGAAGCGGCGCAGCGCGGCGTCGGACGTGGTCACGTCGGCGAACGCGGATGCGGGTGCAGTGGTGGGCATGGTCACCACTGCAGCATATCTACGCGCGTAGCGGCCTGTACACCCCCGGCCCCGGCCGAGCCTGTGTGACGTGAGGCAGAATCGGCCGCATGACAAGCAGCCCCAGCGGTCCCGGAGGCACCGGCAACCCCGGTGACCCCGGCCGGTCCGACGAGCCGCCGTACGCCGACCGCGTCTTCCGGTCGCCCTCCGCCCTCGCCGGCGGTGTCCTGATCCTCCTGCTGGCCGCCTGGATCGGCGGCGACGCGCTGGTGCGCGGGGAGGGCCGTACGCCGTGGGCCGCCGTGGCGGGGCTGCTGTTCGCCGTGCCGCTGGTGGTGGCGTTCACGCTGCGGCCCGCCGTGTACGCCAACGACGACCGGCTCCGGATCCGCAATCCCTTCCGTACGGTCACGCTGCCCTGGGGGACGGTCGAGGGCGTACGGGCCGGCTACTCCAGCGAGGTCTTCGCGGGCGGCCGGAAGTACCAGCTGTGGGCCGTGCCCGTCTCGCTGCGCCAGCGCAAGCGCGTCGCCCGGCAGCAGGCCAGGCGGGCGACCGACGACCCGTACGGCAGGACCTCCGCGACCGCCGACGTCACCGACGCGCGGACGCGCAGGGCGCCCGCCGACCAGACCGTCGACGACCTGCGCGAGCAGGCGGAGCGGTGCGGATCGCGGCCGACCGCGCAGGGCGAGCCGGCCGTCCGCTGGGCGTACGAGATCATCGTGCCGTGCGTGGCGGGCGTGATCGCGCTGGCGGTGCTCTTCGCCACCGGGTGAGGCGTGCGGGCGGGTGCGGGTGCTTCTGGGGGGTGCCCCGCGCCGTGCGAGGGCGGGGGCGTTGGGGTCGGTGCCGTGCCGGGGTGTTTCCTCGGGCGCCGAACGTTCGGGCACCGGGATCCGCTGCGGGGTGGCTGCGTCCGACGCCCTGCGGGGAGCGCCCCGGCGCGTCCCCTCCCGGCACCGTGGGCTGTCCGGCGGGGTGGGGTGACTCGCGGCGGGGCCGGCTGCGTGTACGCCCCGGACCGCACGGGCGCGAGCGCCGCCCCGGCCGCCATGAGTACCCCGGGAGCATCCCGGGGAGCCGTCCGGCGGCCTCGACCAGCAGCGGGTGGTGCGGGGAAGCGCGGGCCGCAGGGGGTTCGTGAGCCGGTCGCGTGTCACGCCGTACGGGCGGCCGGCCCCGGGCAGGGGGCCGGCCGCCCGTACGGCGGGTGCCTTGCTCAGATGCCGGCGGCCGCCGCGAGGTCGCGCTTGATCGCGGCGAGGATGCCCTCGGCCCGTTCCCTGGCCGTCGCCAGCTCGCTCGCGCCGGCCACCGGGACCACGGCCTCCAGGTAGCACTTGAGCTTGGGCTCGGTGCCGCTCGGCCGCACGATCACGCGGGCCTTCACCTCACCGTCGAGGTAGTAGCGCAGGCCGTCGGTCGGCGGCAGCTTGTCGGTGCCGTGCGTCAGGTCCTCGGCGGTGGTGACCGTCAGGCCGGCGAGGGCGGTGGGCGGCTGGGCGCGCAGCCGGGCCATCGCGTCGGCGATCACGGTGAGGTCCTGGACGCGGACCGACAGCTGGTCGGTGGCGTGCAGGCCGTGCTCGACGGCGAGGTCGTCGAGCAGGTCGAGGAGCGTGCGGTTCTGCTCCTTGAGCACGGAGGCGAGCTCGGCGACGGCGAGCGCCGCCGTGATGCCGTCCTTGTCGCGTACGCCCTCGGGGTCGACGCAGTAGCCGAGGGCCTCCTCGTAGCCGTAGCGCAGGCCCTCGACGCGGGCGATCCACTTGAAGCCGGTCAGGGTCTCCTCGTACGCCAGACCCGCGGCGTCGGCGATCCGGCCGAGCAGCGACGACGACACGATCGACTCGGCGAACGTGCCGCGGGCGCCCTTGTGCACCAGGTGCGCGGCGAGCAGCGCGCCGACCTCGTCGCCGCGCAGCATCCGCCACTCGTCGGTGCCGGGCACGGGCACGGCGACGGCGCAGCGGTCCGCGTCCGGGTCGTTCGCGATGACCAGGTCGGGCTGGGCGCGGCGGGCGGTGGCGAAGGCCAGGTCCATCGCCCCCGGCTCCTCCGGGTTGGGGAAGGCGACCGTGGGGAAGTCCGGGTCCGGCTCGGCCTGCTCGGCCACGAGCACGGGCTCGGGGAAGCCGGCGCGGGCGAAGGCGGCCAGGAGGACGTCCTTGCCGACGCCGTGCATGGCCGTGTAGACGGCGCGGGCGGTGCGCGGGGACCCGGCGGTGAGGACCTCGTCCGTACGGGCGAGGTAAGCCTCCAGGACCTCCTCGTCGAGCGTGAACCAGCCGTCCTCGGGGCGCGGTACGTCCGCGAGGGAGCGCACGGCCGCGATCTCGGCCGCGATCTCGGCGTCGGCGGGCGGCACGATCTGCGAGCCGTCGCCGAGGTAGACCTTGTAGCCGTTGTCGCGGGGCGGGTTGTGGCTCGCGGTGACCTCGACGCCGGCGACGGCGCCCAGGTGCCTTATGGCGAAGGCCAGGACGGGGGTGGGCAGCGGACGGGGCAGCAGGGCGGCGCGCAGCCCGGCGCCGGTCATCACGGCGGCGGTGTCGCGGGCGAAGTCGGCGCTCTTGTGCCGGGCGTCGTAGCCGATGACGACGAGGCCGTCGGTCTGCCCCTTCGCCTTCAGGTACGCGGCGAGGCCGGCGGCGGCCCTGATGACGACGGCGCGGTTCATCCGCATGGGGCCCGCGCCGAGCTCTCCGCGCAGTCCTGCCGTGCCGAACTGCAGCGTGCCGGCGAACCGGGCGGCCAGTTCGCCCAGGTCCTCGGCGTCGATGAGCTTGCCGAGCTCCTCGCGGGTCTCGCTGTCCGGGTCCTCGGCCAGCCAGGCCTGCGCCCGCGCGATCAGCTCCTGCTCCTGCTGCACGATGTGGTCCACCTCTCGAGTGTGTGCGTTCCGATTCGCCTGCGGCGTGCTTGTTCCCCGCCCCGGATCCCGCCACTCGGACGCCGGAGGGGCCGGAAGCCGCCCGGCGGGCACCATCCGGCCCCTCCGGCGTCCGAGGACACGCCCGGTGGGCGCCCCGGGGTCAGATCCGCTCGAGGACCTGGGCCAGGAGCGCGCCCATCCGGGTGGCCGAGTCGCGGCCGGCCTGGAGGACTTCCTCGTGGTTGAGCGGTTCGCCCGTCAGACCCGCGGCCAGGTTCGTGACCAGCGAGATGCCGAGCACCTCCGCGCCGGCCTCACGCGCGGCGATGGCCTCCAGGACCGTGGACATGCCGACCAGGTCGCCGCCCATGACGCGGACCATGTTGATCTCGGCGGGGGTCTCGTAGTGCGGGCCGGGGAACTGGACGTACACGCCCTCCTCCAGGGTGGCGTCCACCTCCTTGCACAGCGCGCGCAGGCGCGGCGAGTACAGGTCCGTCAGGTCCACGAAGTTCGCCCCGATGATCGGCGAGGTGGCCGTCAGGTTGATGTGGTCGCTGATCAGGACCGGCTGGCCGGGGCGCATGCCCGGGCGCAGGCCGCCGCAGCCGTTGGTCAGGACGACGGTCTTGCAGCCGGCGGCGACGGCGGTGCGGACGCCGTGCGCGACGGCGGCGACACCGCGGCCCTCGTAGTAGTGCGTACGGCCGAGGAAGACCAGGGCGCGCTTGTCGCCGATCTTGTACGAACGGACCGTGCCCGCGTGTCCGGCGACGGCCGGCGGCGGGAAGCCGGGCAGCTCGGTGACCGGGAACTCGTGCTCGGGCGCGCCCAGCGCCTCGGCGGCGGGCACCCAGCCCGACCCCATCACGAGGGCGACGTCGTGGGTCTCGGCGCCGGTCAGCTCGCGCAGGCGGGTGGCGGCGGCGTCGGCCGCCGCGCGGGGGTCGGCGGTTCCGTCGGCGGGGGCAGGGATAACAGATGCGTTCACGCCGACGAGGGTAACCGGTGAATCCCTACGCGCGTAGATGTTGCTGCCGACGGTGTTTCGATCGTTGCTTTGGCAGATCGGACAAACGCCCCGGCGTCCTGCCTCAGCAGGGGCGTTTGCGCAGCTCCATGACGTAGTCGTGCGGTGCGCCCGCCGACTCCGCCGCGTCGGCGATCTCGCCCAGGTAACGCGCCGAGGGCAGCCCGCCCTCGTACCCGTTCAGGACGTACAGCCAGGTCGGCTCCTCGCCGTCCAGGGTGTGCACCCGCACCCGCATCCGGCGGTAGATGTCGAGTCCGACACCCTCCCAGCGGTCCATGGAGTCCTCGTCCATGGGAGCGATGTCGTAGAGCGCGACGAAGACCTGGGAACGCGGGGCCTCCACGATGGTGGCGAGCGCGCCCTCCCAGCCCATCGCCTCCCCGCCGAAGGTCAGCCGCCAGCCGTTGAGCCAGCCGGTCCCGCGCAGCGGTGAGTGCGGTGCGCGGCGCGTCATCAGCCGCGCGTCGAGGTTGCCGGCGTACGCGGCGTAGAGCGACATGTGGTCGAGGGTACGGGAGGGGGTGGCGCGGCGGGGCCCTTGGAGCGCCGCGCCCGGATGGAGGGCCCCGGGGCGAAGCACTTTGAAGCGTGCGGGACAATGGAGTACGTACTGCATTCCCCCCGGGCGATCCCCGGATCCCCGGCCGAGCGGGCAGGCGGGCCGGGATTGACAATGCGAGGCGGACTTTTTCGTGACCCGGATCGTGATCATCGGTGGCGGACCCGGCGGATACGAGGCGGCCCTGGTGGGCGCCCAGCTCGGCGCGGAGGTGACCGTCGTCGACCGTGACGGCCTGGGCGGGGCGTCGGTGCTCACCGACTGCGTGCCGTCCAAGACCCTGATCGCCACGGCCGAGGTGATGACGACCTTCGACTCTTCGTACGAGGAGTTGGGCATCATCGTCGCCGACGACACGCCGCACGTCGAGCAGGCGGCCCGCGTGGTCGGCGTGGACCTGGGCAAGGTCAACCGCCGCGTGAAGCGCCTCGCGCTCGCGCAGTCCCACGACATCACCGCGTCCGTCACCCGTGCGGGCGCACGGGTGCTGCGCGGCCGCGGCCGCCTGGAGGGCCAGCAGGACGCCGACGGCTCGCGCACCGTCGTCGTCACCGACGCGGACGGCGAGGTGGAGCGCATCACCGCCGACGCCGTGCTGATCGCGACCGGCGGGCACCCGCGCGAGATCCCCGACGCGCTCCCGGACGGCGAGCGGATCCTGAACTGGACGCAGGTGTACGACCTGGACGAGCTCCCCGAGGAGCTCATCGTGGTCGGCTCCGGTGTCACGGGCGCCGAGTTCGCCGGCGCGTACCAGGCACTCGGCTCGCGCGTCACCCTCGTCTCCTCCCGCGACCGCGTGCTGCCCGGCGAGGACCCGGACGCCGCCGCCGTCCTGGAGGACGTCTTCCGGCGCCGCGGGATGAACGTCATGGCACGCTCGCGGGCCGAGTCCGCCAAGCGGGTCGGCGACCGGGTGGAGGTGACCCTCTCCGACGGGCGCGTCATCACCGGCTCCCACTGCCTGATGGCCGTCGGCGCCGTCCCGAACTCCGCGGGCATGGGCCTGGAGGAGGCCGGGGTCCGGCTGAAGGACTCGGGCCACATCTGGACCGACAAGGTCTCGCGCACCACCGCGCCCGGCGTGTACGCGGCGGGCGACGTCACCGGGGTGTTCGCGCTGGCGTCGGTCGCGGCCATGCAGGGCCGGATCGCGATGTACCACTTCCTCGGCGACGCGGTGACCCCGCTGAACCTCAAGACCGTCTCGGCGAACGTCTTCACCGACCCCGAGATCGCGACGGTCGGCTACACGCAGGCGGACGTGGACGCGGGCCGGATCGACGCGCGCGCCGTGAAGCTGCCGCTGCTGCGCAACCCGCGCGCCAAGATGCAGGGCATCCGCGACGGCTTCGTCAAGATCTTCTGCCGTCCCGGTACGGGCATCGTGGTCGGCGGCTGCGTCGTCGCCCCGCGCGCCAGCGAGCTGATCCACCCGATCTCGCTCGCCGTCGACAACAACCTGACCGTGGAACAGGTCGCGAAGGCCTTCACGGTCTACCCGTCCCTGTCGGGTTCCATCGCCGAGGTGGCACGGCAGCTGCACACCCGCAAGACGTCCGCCGAGGCGTAGCCGGCGCCGCCGCGCGCGGCGCACGCGACCGGCGTGCGCCGCGTATACCACTCCGGCCCTCTGTTTACGTACAACTTCTGCTATTCGGCGCAAACTGCTGAGAACTATCGGCCGGTCAGGTTACTGTCAGTTTCGTGTTCGCTGCAGAACGTCGCCAATTGATCCTCGAAATGGTGCGAGCCAACGGGGCTGTATCGCTCCGTGAGCTCGCCCGCGTCGTCCAGACCTCCGAAGTGACCGTACGGCGGGACGTGCGGGCACTGGAGGCAGAAGGACTCCTCGACCGCCGGCACGGCGGTGCGGTACTGCCGGGCGGTTTCACGCGGGAGTCCGGCTTTCCGCAGAAATCCCATCTCGCGACCGCGGAGAAGACGGCCATCGCCGACCTCGCCGCGGGACTCGTCGAAGAGGGCGAAGCCGTCGTCGTCGGCGCCGGGACGACCACGCAGGAGCTGGCCAGACGGCTCGCCCGGGTTCCCGGGCTGACCGTCGTCACCAACTCCCTGCTGGTGGCCCAGGCGTTGGCGCACGCCAACCGGGTCGAAGTCGTCATGACCGGCGGCACGCTGCGCGGTTCGAACTACGCGCTGGTCGGCAGCGGGGCCGAGCAGTCCCTCCAGGGGCTGCGGGTCTCCCGCGCCTTCCTCTCCGGCAGCGGGCTGACCGCCGAGCGCGGTCTGTCCACCTCCAACATGCTCTCCGCGAGCGTCGACCGGGCGCTGGTGCAGGCCGCCGCCGAGGTGGTGGTCCTCGCGGACCACACCAAGCTCGGGACCGACACCATGTTCCAGACGGTGCCGACCGACGTGATCACCCGCCTGGTCACCGACGAGCCGCCGTCCCACGACGACCGTGCGGCCACCGAACTGCAGGCCCTGGCCGACCAGGGAGTGCAGATCACCGTCGCGGGGCCGGGAGCGGCGGGTGCCGGGGGAGACGGCGTCCCGCCGGGGCGCCAGCCCCGCCGGGACATGCCCCTGCCCGGCCAGCGGCGTACGCACCCGGGCGGCCCCGGGGGCGGTGCGCAACTGCGCTCCGCCGGATCCCTGGCGGAGCAGCAGGCGGGGCCCGCCGAACGGGCGCGCGTCGCCGATCTGCGCCGCCGCTGAGGCGGGCGCGCCGTACCGGCGGCCGCTACCTCTCCGCCCGCAGACCTGTCAGCGTCAGCGTCAGCAGCCGGTCGGCCAGCTCCGGATCGTCCGGGGCCTGCTCGGCTGCCAGCGCGATGGCGTTGGTCAGCTGCATCAGGTCCCCGATCGACACGTCGGGCCTGACGGAGCCGCTCTCCTGAGCCCGTACGAGCAACCGCTCGCCCGCCGCGTTCATCGGCGTGCTGCACCGCGCCAGGGCCGAACTCTCGTCCCGCGAGGCCGACATGAGCTCGCGGGCGAGTCCCCGGTACTCACCCGCATGGGTGATGATCTCGCGCAGCCACGTGACGAGCGCCGAGCAGGGCGCCTCGCTGTCGGCGAGACCCCGCGCGTGCGCGAGGAGTTCGTCCACGGCGCCCTGGAAGACCGCGCTCATCAGCGCGTGCCGGGTGGGGAAGTGCCGGTAGAGCGTCCCGATGCCCACACCGGCGCGGCGCGCGACGTCCTCCAGCGAGGCGTCGGTGCCGTGCTCGGCGAAGGCGGTACGTGCCTCGGTCAGCACGCGCTCGTAGTTGCGGCGGGCGTCGGCGCGCATGGGCCGTACGGCCGCCGGCGAGGACGTCGGCGTCCCGGGCCTGTGTGGACTGCTCGTCGCCATCTCGTCGCCCTTCTCCTGCTCAGGTCTCCAGAATGCCATTGCGAGCCGGACGTGCCGAGCGTGCCGAGGGCCCCGCCGGTCTCGGCGGGGCCCTCGGCCCTGGTGCGGGGGGCGGCCCCGGGCCGC
>NZ_JBSFUB010000079.1:0-33563 GCF_053591575.1 Streptomyces altiplanensis
GGGTCAACGTCCTCTGGGCCCTCCTGCGCGATGGACGGACCTACGAAACCGTGCCACCCGCCGTTCCCACTGCTTGACAAACAGCATTAGGAATCAGCGGCTGGTGCGCAGCCCGTCGAAGGCCAGCCGCACCACGGTCTCGGCGAGCTGTTCCCCGTCCGCCCCGCCGCCCCCCTGGGCCGTCTGCGGCCGGTACCACTCCACCAGCGAGTTGACCATTCCGAAGAGCAGTCGCGTCGCCAGGCGTATGTCCACGTCGGTGCGCAGGTCCCCGTCGGCCGCCGCCGCCTTCATCAGATCGGCCACCCGCTGGTCGAACTCGCGGCGCCGCTCCAGGGCCCAGCGCTCGGCCTTCGTGTTGCCGCGTACGCGAAGGAGCAGCGTGACGTACGGCAGCTCGGCCATCAGCACCTCCACGGTGCGGCGGGTGACGTACTCCACCCGCTCGATCGCCCGCCCGCGCACCGCGCCCGGCTCGTCGAGGATCCCGAAGAGCCCGTCGAGCGCGCGGCTGACGGCGCGCCGGAGCAGTTCCTCCTTGCCCGTCACATGGTGGTAGATCGAGGACTTCGAGATGCCGGCGGCCTTGGAGAGGTGCTCCATGGACGTGCCGTCGTAGCCGCGCTCGTTGAAGACCCGGACGGCCACCGTCAGGAGGCTTTCGGGGGTGTACGTGTCCCGCTTGGCGGTGGCCATCAGGCGCTCTCCCCCTTGGTGGCGAACGCCTGCCGGTGAAGTGCCAGGGACGGGGCGTAGCGCCCGGTCGGACAGCACTCGTGCAGGTTCTTCAGCAGGTCGTACGCCCAGTCCTGGCCGAGTGCGTCGCTCCATTCGACCGGCCCCAGCGGGTAGTTCACGCCGAGGCGCATCGCCGTGTCGATGTCCTCGGGCGAGGCGACACCGCGCGCGACGGCGTCGGCGGCCAGGTCGATGAGCATCGCGACCGTACGGGCGACGATCATGCCGGGGACGTCGCCGATGACGCTGACGTCCTTGCCGAGCCTCTGGAAGAGCCCGGTGGCCTCCGCGACCGCCCGCGCGGACGTGTCCTCGGAGGCGGAGAGCGCGATACGGGTGGCGCCGCGGTAGTCGAGGGCGAGGTCGAAGTAGACGACGTCCGCGTACTCGACGGAGGTGCGCCCGTCGGCCGGTACGAGCTGCCCTTCGCCCGGCAGCTCGATGTACGGGCCACCCGTCCCGACCCGCTCCACGGCGATGCCCGCCTCCTCCATCATCGCGACGAGGACATCGGCGTGGCCGAGGTCCCCGACGACGGTGACGGCTTCGGGAGCGTCCTCCGGCCCCGCGGTGAGCGGGGCCGGCCCCGCCGCCCCCGCGTCTCCGTACGGGAACCATCCGTGTCCGGACTTGCGCCCGAGCCTTCCCGACTCGACGAGACGGCGCTGCGCCAGCGAGGGCACGAACTTGGGGCTCTGGAAGAACGACTCCCACACCGACCGGCTGACGGCTTCGTTGACGTCCTGTCCGATCAGGTCGGTCAGCTCGAAGGGGCCCATCCTGAAGCCGCCCGACTCGCGCAGCACGGCGTCGATGGTGGCCGGGTCCGCCCCCCGCTCCTCGTACACCGCGAACGCCTCGGCGTAGAAGGGGCGGGCGATGCGGTTGACGATGAAACCGGGGGTGTCCGCGCAGCGGACCGGGGTCTTGCCCCAGGCGGCCGCGGTCGCCCACGCGCGCGTGGCGCTCGTTTCGTCGGTCGCGAAGCCGCTGACGACCTCCACGAGGGGCAGGAGGGGCGCCGGGTTGAAGAAGTGCAGTCCGACGAAACGGCCGGGCTTCTTCAAGGCGCCCGCGATGGCCGTGACGGAGAGGGAGGAGGTGTTGGTGGCGAGGAGACAGTCGTCGGCGACGATCGATTCGAGCGTGGTGAAGAGCTGCTGCTTGACCGGCAGGTGCTCGACGACCGCTTCGACGACCAGCGCGGCGTCGGCGAGCTCGGCGAGATCGTCCACGGCGTGCAGCCGGGCGCGGGCCTCGTCCGCCGCGCTCCGCTCCAGCCGGCCCTTCTCGACGAGCCGGTCCAGGCGCGCTCCGACGGCCTCGGCGGCCTCCTGGGCACGTCCGGCCGCGGCGTCGTGGAGACGCACCGGGTGGCCGGCGAGGAGGGCGACCTGGGCGATGCCCTGACCCATGGTGCCGGCGCCCACGACGGCGACGGTGCGGGCTCGATCGATAGCTGTCATGACCCCGATCCTCCCGTACGAGTTGTCCACAGGTTTTACCGGGCCCTCTTGTCCCGACCGATCGTTCGGTTACTGTATCTCGTGTCCGCCTGTCCCTGCCCAGCTCGACGAGGAGTTGGTCCGCCGTGGCCGCCGAACTCACCACTTCCCAGCTGTCCGAGACCCACCGGACCACGCTCGACCAGGCGCTCGACGTGATCCGCACGCGGGCGTACTGGTCCCCGCACCCCGAGCACCCCAAGGCGTACGGCGAGAACGGCAGCCTGAGCGCCGCCGAGGGCCTCGCGGCCTTCCAGGCCCTTCAGGGCAGCCGCTTCGAGCTCGACCAGCCGGGCACCGACGGCTGGACGGGCGCCGAGGTGTCGCCGTACGGGCCGCACCTGGGCATCGAGTACCCGCACGCGGACATCGACGTCCTGCTGCCGGCGATGCGGGCCAGCATGGGCGCGTGGCGGGACGCGGGCCCGGAGACCCGCGCCCTGGTCTGCCTCGAAATCCTGTCGCGCGTCAGCGCCCGCACGCACGAGTTCGCCCACGCGGTCATGCACACCAGCGGCCAGGCCTTCATGATGGCGTTCCAGGCGGGCGGCCCGCACGCGCAGGACCGCGGCCTGGAGGCCGTGGCGTACGCGTACGCCGAGCAGACCCGCACCCCCGCCGCGGCCGACTGGTCCAAGCCGCAGGGCAAGCGCGACCCGCTCAGTCTGAACAAGACCTTCACCGCGGTCCCGCGCGGCATCGCGCTGCTGATCGGCTGCAACACCTTCCCCACCTGGAACGGCTACCCGGGCCTCTTCGCCTCCCTCGCCACCGGAAACCCGGTCCTGGTCAAGCCGCACCCCCGCGCGGTCCTCCCCCTGGCCCTCACGGTCCGCATCTCCCGCGAGGTCCTCGCCGAGGCCGGTTTCGACCCGAACCTGGTGGCGCTGGCGGCCGAGCGGCCCGGCGAGGGCATCGCCAAGACCCTCGCGACCCGCCCCGAGATCCGGATCATCGACTACACGGGATCCACCGCCTTCGGCGACTGGCTGGAGGCGAACGCCCGCCAGGCGCAGGTCTACACGGAGAAGGCCGGCGTCAACACGGTCGTCATCGACTCCACCGACGACTACAAGGGAATGCTGTCCAACCTGGCGTTCTCCCTGTCCCTCTACAGCGGCCAGATGTGCACGACCCCGCAGAACCTGCTCATCCCCAGGGACGGCATCGCGACGGACGCCGGACCGAAGTCGTACGACGAGGTGACCACCGACCTCGCGGCCTCGGTCGCGGGCCTCCTCGGCGACGACGCCCGCGCGAACGCGCTGCTGGGCGCGCTGGTCAACCCGGACGTGAAGGCCCGCCTCGAAGCGGCCTCCGACCTGGGCGAAGTGGCCCTCCCCTCGAAGGAGATCACCCACCCGGACTTCCCGGACGCGACCGTCCGCACGCCGCTCATGGTCAAGCTCGACGGTGCGAAGCCGGACGCGGAAGCGGCGTACATGTCCGAGTGCTTCGGCCCGGTCTCCTTCGCGGTCGCGGTGGGCTCCACCGCGGACGCCCTGGAACTGCTGCGCCGTACGGTCCGCGAGAAGGGCGCGATGACGGTGGGCGCGTACACGACGTCGCCGGAGACCGAAAGCGCCGTCGAAGAGGTCTGCCTGGAGGAGTCCGCCCAGCTGTCCCTGAACCTGACGGGCGGCGTCTACGTCAACCAGACCGCGGCCTTCTCCGACTTCCACGGCTCGGGCGGCAACCCCGCGGCCAACGCGGCCCTGTGCGACGCGGCGTTCGTGGCCAACCGCTTCCGGATGGTCGAGGTGCGCCGCCAGGCGTAGCTCCCTGCGGCTTTCCGCCGGCCCCGGGCCCGCCGTTCCGTGCCCGCCTACGCGGGGCCGTCGGCGGGCCCGCCCCAGTGGAACAGCGCCATGGCCACACTGGTCGCCAGGTTGTAGCTGGAGACCTGCGGCCTCATGGGAAGGGCCACCAGCCTGGTCGCCCGGGCGCGCAGCTCCGGTGAGATCCCGTGGCGCTCCGAGCCGAACGCGACGAGCGCGTCGTCAGGGATCTTGACCGACCTGATGTCCTCGCCCTCCGGGTCCAGCACGTACAGCGGCCCCGGAGGCAAGGCGTCAAGACTCCTGCGCTCGACGGCCGTGGCGTAGTGGAGCCCGGCGCCCGCCCGCACGACGTTGGGGTGCCAGGGGTCCATGTCACCGGTCGTGACGACGCCCGTGGCACCGAATCCGGCAGCCAGCCGGACCACCGCTCCGACGTTGCCGAGGTTACGGGGGTTGTCCAGCACGACGACCGGGGCCGGCCGGGGCAGCCGGGCCAGCCTGTCCGCGTTCGCGCGAGCGTCGCGCCGCACCGCCAGCGCGGCCACCGCTGTCGTGTGGACCCTGGGAACCAGCTCGCGCAGGGCGTGTGCCGGAATTTCGACGACGGACTCGGCGAGCACGTCCGACAGGTCGTCGGCGAGCTCCCGCGCGAGCGCCAGCACGGCCTTCCGGTCACTCGCGACCGTCAGCCGCACCTCCGCGCCGAAGCGGAGCGCGTGCTTCAGGGCATGGAACCCGTCGAGCAGAACAGCGCTCGGGGCAGCCTCACGCCACTGCCGCATCACGGCCTCGGCCACGTCCTCAGTCATGGCCTCAGCCTACGGGGGGCCCGCGGCCGGGATCTTCACTCGACGAGCGTACGGACCTGCTCCTCGCGCCGCGGACGCTCCTGCGGCGTCGCCCGCGCTTCCGGGCGCCGCCGCACCCCGGCACGCACCCGGTCACGCCCGCGCGCCGCCCAGCGGCCGGTCCGCCGCAGGAAGCCGGTCGGCAGGAAGACCGCGTCGGCGGCGATCATCGCGAGCGAGAAGAAGGGCAGGCCGAGCACCACGGCGATCGCCGCATGCTCGGTGATCATGACGGCGAGCAGGACGTTCTTGACCCGCCGGTTCAGGAGCGTGAAGGGGAAGGCGACCTGCACGGCCACCGTCCCGTACGTCAGCAGCATCACGATCACGCCGTGGGAGGCGAGCAGCTCCGAAAGCGCGGGCCAGGGCGAGAAGTAGTCCAGGTGCAGCGGGTAGTAGAGCGCGGTGCCGTCCTGCCAGCGTGAGCCCTGGATCTTGTACCAGCCGGCGGTGGCGTAGACGAGACAGACCTCCGCCATGATCACGAGGAGGCCCGCGTTGTGCGTGAGGTTGGCGATGACGTCCAGCAGTGCGCGCGGCTGCCCGGGCGCGTAACGGCCTGCGGCCCACCACAGCGCCTGCGCCGCCCACAGGCCCCAGAAGATCAGCAGCCAGCCGCCGCCGAGCTGGTCCATGAACGTCAGCGCGGTGAGGCAGGCACCGAGCGCACCCCACAGGGCGGGCCCCACCTGGTCGGCGCGCGAGGGGTCGCGCCGCGCGTCCAGCGACCACACCTGCCCGCACCGCGTCAGCACCAGGTAGATCGCCATCAGGTGAATGACGTTGTCGCCGCCGTCGCCCATGAAGATGCTGCGGTTCTGCAGCGACAGCACGCCGATCATGAAAAGGGCGGACATGGTCCGGGTCCGCCAGCCCAGCATCAGCAGTGCCGCGGACACGACCGCGAGCCCGTAGACGATCTCGAACCAGACCGGGTTCTGCGACCACATCAGCGCGGTGAACGCGTGGTTGTCCGCTATCAGCTGCCGGGCCATGTCCCAGCTCCACGGCCCGCCGGGCCCGTACAGCTCGTGACGGTGCGGGTATTCGCAGAGCAGGAAGAACAGCCAGGTCAGCGAGAACCCGATCCGGACGACGGCGCTCTGGTACGGCCCGAGGGCGGTGGAGGTGACGCGCTGGACGGCGCGGGCGAGCCCACGGACGGGAGCGCGGCCGGAGACACGGCCCGGGGTGCGGGCGGGAGTGCGGGCCGAAGTACGGGCAGGGCTGCCGGCGGGGACGTCGGACGAAGGGGGAACGGACGAGCTCACCGGGCCGCCCCCGATGCGTGCCGCACGCCCTCGGGCAGATCCGCCCCGGTCACCGGCCACCACGGCAGGACCCGGTGGGCCGGCCGCGTGTTCGTCTTCTCCTCGCTCCACGGCGGGGCCTTCACCCACACCGTCTCCGACCTGACCTGTATCCGCTCGACCTCGCCGCCCAGGTCCTGCCCGTCGAGGCGCAGCATGACGGTGCGGCGGACGTAGCGCTCGGAGAGGGCACCGCGCAGGCCGTTCGGCTTGTTCGCGTTGTCGTGCGTGGCGGTGTAGAAGTCCCAGCTGCGCCGCAGCGCGTTCTGGACCGTGTGGCTCGGCAGCAGGTTGCCGCGGATCGCTTCGCCGTCCTGGGCGGTGAGGTCGATCCAGTCACTGGTCTTCTCCTGCCCGTCTGCCGTACGGACCTGCGCCCGCACCTGCACGGAGATGTTCTGCTGGAGCGGATTGGGCGCGAACAGCTTCCAGTTCTGCTCGAACTCGGGGTAGATCCAGTCGTCGACCGCCTCGCCGTTCTGCTTGGTGAGGGTGTTGGACGGCGCGACGTGCAGGAAAACCATCCCCAGGTGCACACAGGCGACCACCCCGACCACGGCGAGCGCGAGAGCGGCCACGAGCTGGTACGGGAGGGAGAGCGCCGCGATACCGCCCGACGTGCCGGGGCCCGACGTGCCGGGGCTACGAGTGTCTTCCGGAGCTCCCGCGAGATCTGGCGGCGTCACGCCCTCCGGGGCCGTCGCGGCCCCGGGAACGTCCGGGGCGCCCGGGGCGGAGGCCGTGTCCCGCCCGGCGATCACACCCCTGTCGTCGTACGAATCCATCCCGCCCCGATCCCCATCGGCCCACAGCAGTTATCCACAGGGTTGACACCCTACGGGCCGTCGACTCACCATTGAAGTCATCGAACCGAACGATCGGTCGGTAGGCTGGTCGTTCCTTCGGAAGACCGGCCGGGGACCCGGCAGGGACGGCAGGGGGCTCGGATGGCTACAGCAGCTGCGCACCGTACGACGACTGGGAAGCAGGCCGGACAGGCAGAGCGGACAGCGGCGTACGAAGCGGCGTTCGACACCGCGGTGGCCGCGGACGAACGCATCGAGCCGCGGGACTGGATGCCCGACTCCTACCGGGCCTCGCTGGTCCGGCAGATGGCGCAGCACGCCCACTCGGAAATCATCGGCATGCAGCCGGAAGCCAACTGGATCACCCGTGCCCCCTCGCTGCGCCGCAAAGCCATCCTGATGGCCAAGGTGCAGGACGAGGCAGGGCACGGGCTCTACCTCTACAGCGCCGCCGAGACCCTGGGCACCAGCCGCGAAGAGCTGCTCGACAAGCTCCACTCCGGCCGCCAGAAATACTCGTCGATCTTCAACTACCCCACCCTGACCTGGGCCGACGTCGGTGCGATCGGCTGGCTGGTGGACGGCGCCGCGATCACCAACCAGGTGCCGTTGTGCCGCTGCTCGTACGGTCCGTACGCCCGCGCGATGATCCGGATCTGCAAGGAGGAGTCCTTCCACCAGCGACAGGGGTACGAGCTGCTGCTCACCCTCAGCCGGGGGACGCCGGAGCAGCACGCGATGGCGCAGGACGCGGTGGACCGCTGGTGGTGGCCGTCGCTGATGATGTTCGGCCCGCCGGACGACGAGTCGGCGCACTCGGCACAGTCCATGGCCTGGAAGATCAAGCGGCACTCGAACGACGAGCTGCGCCAGCGCTTCGTCGACATCGCCGTCCCGCAGGCCGAGGCGCTCGGCCTCACCCTCCCCGACCCGGACCTGCGGTGGAACGAGGAGCGCGGGCAGTACGACTTCGGCGCGATCGACTGGGACGAGTTCTGGGACGTACTGAAGGGCAACGGTCCGTGCAACGAGCAGCGGATCACGCAGCGGCGCCAGGCGCACGAAGAGGGCGCCTGGGTCAGGGACGCGGCGAGCGCGTACGCCGCGAAGCACGGGGAGGCAGCAGCATGACGAGTTCCGACTGGCCGCTGTGGGAGGTGTTCGTGCGCTCGCGCCGCGGACTGTCCCACACCCACGCCGGCAGCCTGCACGCACCGGACGCGGAGATGGCGCTGCGCAATGCCCGCGACCTCTACACCCGCAGGTCGGAGGGTGTCTCGCTGTGGGTCGTGCCGTCGTCGGCGATCACCGCGTCCTCACCCGACGAGAAGGACCCGTTCTTCGAACCGGCCGCGGACAAGCCCTACCGGCACCCGACGTTCTACGAGATCCCGGAAGGGGTGCGGCATCTGTGAACCGAGCACCTGTGACCGCCGCGCCCGCGGCCCTCGCCCTGGGCGACGACGCGCTGGTGCTCTCGCACCGGCTGGGGGAGTGGGCGGGACACGCCCCCGTGCTGGAAGAGGAGGTGGCCCTCGCGAACATCGCGCTGGACCTCCTGGGGCAGGCCCGGATCCTGCTCTCCCTCGTCGGTGACGAGGACGAGCTGGCGTACCTCCGCGAGGAACGGGCCTTCCGCAACCTCCAGCTCGTCGAACAGCCCAACGGCGACTTCGCGCAGACCATCGCCCGCCAGCTCTACTTCTCCACCTACCAGGAGCTGCTGTACGGGCAGCTGGCGTCCGGGGACGGCGAGTTCGCGCCGCTGGCGGCGAAGGCAGTCAAGGAGGTCGCCTACCACCGGGACCACGCCGAGCACTGGACGCTGCGCCTGGGCGACGGCACCGACGAGAGCCACGGGCGGATGCAGCGGGGCTGCGACGCCCTGTGGCGGTTCACCGGCGAGATGTTCCGGCCCGTCGAGGGCGTCGACGCCGACTGGCAGAAGCTGGAGGACGACTGGCGGGAGTCGGTCGGCGCCGTGCTGGGGCGGGCGACGCTGACCGTGCCCGACGGACCGCGCAGCGGCGCCTGGGCGGCGGGAGCGGGACGGCAGGGGCTGCACACCGAGCCGTTCGGGCGGATGCTCGCCGAGATGCAGCACCTGCACCGCAGCCACCCGGGGGCGACATGGTGACCGAGACACTCCTGGAAGCCGAGCTGCGCCGGCTCGCGGGCTCGGTCCCCGACCCGGAGCTTCCGGTGCTCACCCTGGAGGAGCTGGGCGTCCTGCGCGCCGTCCACGTCTTCGGGCCCGGCCGGGTCGAGGTCGAGCTGACCCCGACGTACACCGGCTGCCCCGCGATCGAGGCGATGTCCTCGGACATCGAGCGCGTGCTGCACGAGCACGGCATACCGGAGGTCTCGGTCCGCACGGTCCTGTCCCCGGCCTGGTCGACGGACGACATCAGCGCGGAGGGCCGGCGCAAGCTCGCGGAGTTCGGCATAGCCCCGCCGCGTCCGCAGCCCACCGGCGGCGGACCCGTTCCGCTCACCCTGTCGGTGCGCTGCCCGCACTGCGGCTCCACGGACACCGAGCTGCTCAGCCGGTTCTCCTCCACCGCGTGCAAGGCACTGCGCCGCTGCGTGTCCTGCCGCGAACCGTTCGACCACTTCAAGGAGTTGTAGATGCTGTCCTCAGACGCCGGACGGGCTGGGTTCCATCCACTCCGGGTCCGCGAGGTCGAGCGGCTCACCGACGACTCCGTGGCCGTCACCCTCGACGTGCCGCCCGGGCTCCACGAGACCTTCCGGCACACACCGGGCCAGCACATCGCGCTGCGCCGCGTGGTGGCCGGGGAGGAGATCCGGCGTACGTACTCGATCTGCGCCCCGGCCACCGAAGAGCCGCTGGCTCCGGTCCTCCGGGTGGGCATCCGGCTGGTCGACGGCGGCGACTTCTCGACGTACGCCCTCAAGGAACTGGCCGCCGGCGACACGGTCGAGGCCATGGCCCCCACGGGCCGGTTCGTCCTGAAGCCGCGCCCGGGCCGCTTCGCGGCGATCGTGGGCGGCAGCGGCATCACGCCGGTGCTGTCGATCGCGGCGACACTGCTGGCACGGGAGCCCGACGCCCGTTTCTGTCTGATCCGCAGCGACCGCACCGCGGCTTCGACGATGTTCCTGGACGAGGTGGCCGACCTCAAGGACCGCTACCCCGACCGTTTCCAGCTGGTCACCGCGCTCTCCCGGGAGGAGCAGCAGGCGGGGCTGGGACCGGGCCGCCTCGACGAGGACCAGCTGACGGGACTGCTGCCCGCGCTGCTGCCGGTGGCGGATGTGGATGGCTGGTTCCTGTGCGGACCCTTCGGCCTCGTCCAGAGCGCCGAGCGCGCACTGCGCGGCCTGGGGGTGGCCAGGAACCGCATCCACGAAGAGATCTTCCACGTCGACGCCGGGGGCGGGACGGAGACGGTCGCGAACAGTACGTCACCAACCGCGTCCACGAGCAGCACCCTCACCGCCACACTCACCGCCACACTCGACGGCCGGTCGGGCAACTGGCCGGTGCGGGACGACGAATCGCTGCTGGAGACGGTGCTGCGCAGCCGCGCGGACGCGCCGTACGCCTGCAAGGGCGGCGTCTGCGGGACGTGCCGGGCCTTCCTGGTCTCCGGCGAGGTGCGGATGGACCGCAACTACGCGCTGGAGCCGGAGGAGACCGAGGCGGGTTACGTGCTGGCCTGCCAGTCGCACCCGGCGTCACCGGAAGTGGAGCTGGACTTCGACCGCTGAGGCGCGGCTGAGACGGCTGCCACGCCTGAGACGGTTGCGAGGGCTGCGACGGCCGAGGGGCGACGTCAGAGGACGAAGGCCGGGCTTCCGTTGTCGGTGACCATCGGACGCCCGGCGCCGTCCCAGGCGAGCATCCCGCCGTCGATGTTCACCGCGTCCACACCCTGCTGCACCAGGTACTGCGTGACCTGTGCGGAACGGCCGCCGACCCGGCACATCACATGCACCCGCCGGCCGTCCTCCGCCGCTTCGGTGAGCTCACCGAAGCGGCTCACGAAGTCACTCATCGGAATGTGCAGCGCGCCCTCGACATGACCGGCTGCCCACTCGTCGTTCTCCCGTACGTCCAGCACGAGACCGTCGGCCGGCACCGACGCCACGTCGACGGAGGGGAGCGGGGCGAAGTTCATGAGTCATGCCTTCTCTCGTACGTACACAGTGTTCTCGTCGTTCTCGTCGTTCTCGTCGTGCCGGTCGTGCTCGTCACTCAGCGGGGAGCGGAACCCGCCCGGCAGTGCAACCTACTACTGCACCAGTTTCGCAAGGTCCGCCTCGCGCTCGGCGACCCGCGCGAGCAGCTGTTCCGCGATCTCCTCCAGCAGCCGGTCCGGATCGTCGGGTGCCATCCGCAGCATCGAACCGATGGCGCTGTCCTCCAGCTCCTTGGCGATCACGGACAGCAGTTCCTTGCGCCGCGAGAGCCACTCCAGCCGGGCGTAGAGCTCATCGCGCTCCGGCTGCTGCTCCACGGGCACCGGACCCGCGGCCCACTCGTCGGCGAGCACCCGCAGCTGGTCCACGTCCCCACGCCCGTACGCCGCGTTGACCCGCGCGATGAACTCATCCCTGCGGCTCCGCTCCGCCTCGTCCTGCGCCAGGTCCGGATGCGCCTTGCGGGCCAGCTCGCGGTAGAGCCTGCGCGCCTCCTCGCTCGGCCTGACCCGCTTGGGAGGCTGCACGGCCTGCTCGGTGAGCATCGCCGACGCCTCCGGAGAGAGGCCGTCCGAGTCCATCCAGTCGTGGAACAGCTCGTCGACGCCGGGCATCGGCATGACCATGGCCCGCGCCTCCTCCGCCCTGCGGCGGTCTTCCGGATCGCCGGTACGGGCGGCCGTGGCCTCCGCGATCCGGGCGTCCAGCTCGTCGAGGCGCGCGTACATCGGGCCGAGCTTCTGGTGGTGGAGGCGGGAGAAGTTCTCCACCTCGACCCGGAAGGTCTCCACCGCGATCTCGAACTCGATCAGTGCCTGCTCGGCAACGCGCACGGCCTTCTCCAACCGCGCCTCCGGCCGCTCCGAGGCCTGGTCCTGGTCCTGGCCCGGCCCCGTGTTCTGACCAGCGCCCTCGCCGCCGGTCTGCCCAGCGGTCTCCTCACCGCCCGCCGGCCCGGCGGCGGCGGGCCGCCCGGCGGCCTGCTGACCGGCGGCCTCGTGCCCGGCCGCCTGCGGGTCCTGCGCGTCGTCGTTCCGGGTCGTCGGCTCCCCGGGAGCTTCCTGAGTCACCTGCCCAGCGTACGGGCGGCCGGGGCGCGCGGTCACACCCCCGCGGTCACACCCCCGGCTCGGCGGCTATTCGCCCGCTCTTGACCGCCGCCACCAGGTCGCCGTGATCCGCTTCCGTACGGTCCGCGTACGTCACCGCGAAACGCGCCACCGCCTCGTCGAACTCCTCGTTCTTCCCGCAGTACCCGGCGAGCAGCCGCGGGTCGACGCTGTGCGCGTGGGCCCGCGCCAGCAGCGCCCCGGTCATCCGCCCGTAGTCGTCCAGCTGGCCGGGTTCGAGCGCCGTCGGGTCGACGCTGCCCTTGCGGTTCCTGAACTGCCGCACCTGGAACGGCCGGCCGTCCACTTCGGCCCAGCCCAGCAGAGTGTCGCTGACCACTTGCATCCGCTTCTGCCCGAGCACCACCCGCCGTCCTTCGTGCCCGGCCTCCGGCGCCCGGAACCCGGCCGCCGGCAGAAAGGGCGCCAGCGCCGAAGCACGCGCCTCCTTCACCTGGAGCACCAGCGGCTGGCTCCGGTGGTCGAGGAGCAGCACCACATACGACCGCGTACCGACGCTGCCGGTGCCGACCACCCGGAACGCCACATCGTGGATCGCGTACCGCGCGAGCAGCGGCAACCGGTCCTCCGGAAGCGTCTCCAGGTACCCTCCGAGCGCCGAAGCCACCGCGGCGGCCTCCGCGTCCGCCACCCGCCGCAGCACCGGCAGCGCGTCCACGAAGCGCCGCATCCCGCCGGGCCCCTCGGCCGTCGCCCTGGCGGCGAAGCGCGCACTGGTGTTGTTACGGGCCTTCTGCGCGACCCGCTCCAGAGTGCCGGCCAGGTCCCGCGCGTCCGCGTGCGAGACGAGCTCCTCGTCCGCGATCGCGTTCCACGCGTCCAGCACCGGCATCTTGGCCAGCAGCCGCATCGTCCGCCGGTACGCCCCGACCGAGTCGAACGCCGCCTGCCGGCAGACGTCCTCGCCGGACCCGGCCTGGCGTCCCGCCAGCACCAGCGAGGCCGCGAGCCGCTTGACGTCCCACTCCCACGGACCGACGACGGTCTCGTCGAAGTCGTTCAGGTCCATGACCAGACGGCCGCGCACATCGCCGTAGAGGCCGAAGTTCGCCGCATGCGCGTCGCCGCAGATCTGTGCGCCCACTCCGGTGACGGGCGTACCCACCAAGTCGTGCGCCATCAGCCCGGCCGCGCCCCGCAGGAAGGCGAAGGGCGACGCGGCCATGCGGCCGACCCGTATCGGGGCCAGCTCGGGCACCCGGCCGCGGCTCGACTCCTCGACCGCCCGCACCGCGTCGGGCCGCCCCACCGAGAGCACCAGCGAATCGTGCGAGGCCCTGGGCACCCGGGACCGCAGCGCCTTGCCCTCGCCCTTCGGCGACGAGCTCCTGGGCGAGCCCTCCACCGCACACCACGCGAAACCGCGGACCTCCGGGATCCGTTCCCCGGCGCCCCCGCCCGGTCTCTCGCCCGCTCCCCCACCGGGTCCCTCGCCGGACCTCACGCCGAGCGCCTCACGCCGCCCCGACACCACCGTCTCGTCCTCGGCCATGGTGCGCCGCCTCCCCAGCCCTCGCACAGCACCGCTGCCGGCCTCAGCGGCCAACATCAACTGCTCACGACCGTACCGCCGCCCGCCGACACCCGTCTCTCCCTGTGGACAACCGAAAACCGACAACTGGAAGCCGCCGACCGGCAACCGGCAACCGACAACTGACAGCCGCCGACCGCCGACCGCCGCCCGCCGGCCGCTCAGGGGTTCACACCCCGACGGCCTCCTCCATCTCCTCCTCGGCCGCAGCCGCCCCGGACTCCGAAACCGCTCCAGCAGCCGCCCCGGCAGTCACCCCCGGAACACCTGCCACAGCCGCCCGTCGCCGCCGCGCCTCGGCCAGCCCCGCCGCCCCCATCACCGCGAGTCCGGCCACCAGCCACAGGACCAGCACCAGCACATGCCGCCCGAGCCCGTTCCCGTCGAAGTACACATGGCTGCGCGCACCCTCGATGAAGCCCGCGCCGTTCCAGAACGCGTGCAGCGCACCGAAGAAGCCCGACTGCAGCTCCGGCCGGAAGATGCCTCCCGAGCTGGTGAAGTTGAGCATCACGAACAGCACCATCACGCCCAGCGTCGTCCACCGCTTGAGGAAGGTGTGCAGTCCGACGCCGATCAGCAGGACGCCCGCCGAGTACACCCAGGACATCGCCCACAGCCCGCCGAGCCCCCGGTCCACCAGGTGGAACATCGGCCCCGCGAAGACCGCCCCGATCCCGCTCACGGCCAGCGACGTCCCCGCCGCCAGCAGCGCCCTGATCCGCAGCGGCAGCACACCGCCCGCGCCGCCGATCACCGCGACCGAGGCGTACGAACCGATGCTCAGCGCGACCAGCAGGAAGAAGAGCCCCTGCCCCGTCGGGTCGCCGCTCGCCGCCGGCGTCACGTCCGTCACCTTCAGCGGTTCGCCCTGCTGGGCCGCGACCTCGGTGAAGACCTTCTGGACGGCGGTCGCGCTGGTCTCCGAAGAGGCGGTGGCAACCAGCAGTTCCGGCGTCTCCTCGCCCTTCCCCGGTACGTACGCCCCGTAGACCGCCTGGTCCATCAGCTGCCCGACGGCGGCTTCCCGGTCGGGCACGGTACGTACGTTCAGCGCCCCCGCGCCCTTGTCCTGCAGCGTCTGCGCGAGCACCTGGGCACTCGGCCCGGATCCCACCACGTCCACCCGCAGATCGTGCGGCGCCGGGGCGTGGAAGGCCCCCAGGTACGCGATCCCCATGCCGACGCACATCAGCAGCGGTGTGAGGAGATGGCCGAGGACATGGCGCAGAGCGGCCCCGCCTCCCGTACGGCCAGGGACCGCGTGTGCCGGAGCGGACATCAGGACAACCTCCGATGGTTGGCTTTTACAACTGAAACAATGGATGTACTCTACAACCAATAATCGGGAGGGTAAAACACATGAACGACACCAACGAAGCCATCGGCGCCGACGAGGCCATCGACACCATCGAGCGCGAACTCACAGCGTTCGCCCGCCGCGCCCGCGCGGCAGCCGCCCGCCTGCACCCCGACCTGCCCCTGGTCTCGTACACGCTGCTCGCGCACATCAACGACCAGCGGGGCTGCCGCGCCACCGACCTCGCGGCCCACTACCTGCTCGACAAGTCGACGGTCAGCAGGCAGATCGGGTCCCTCGAAAAGCTGGGCCTGGTCGAGCGTCGCCCCGACCCCGACGACCACCGCGTCCAGGTCCTGCACCCGACCCGGGCCGGTGCCGAGCTCCTCAGCGCGACCCACGCCAGCCGCCACACAGCCTTCCAGGAGCGCCTCGCCGACTGGAGCGAGGAGGACCTCACCCGCTTCGCGGCCTACCTCCTGCGCTACAACCAGGCAGGCCGAACAGACCGAACAGGCCAGACAGATCCGGCAGATCCGGCAGATCCGGCAGATCCGGCAGATCCGGCTACCGCAGCGTGACGACCGTCGCCGCCCCCACGGCCCCGTCCGTCCCGATGGTGCGTACGTCGGTCTCGCGCCCTGCGACCAGCCGCTCCAGCCCCGCCGCGTCCGGCTGCAACCGCCCGCGCTCGAAGACGACCAGGCTCACCCGCGTCCCCTCGGGCACCCGCTCCTTCCGCTCCCGGTACTGGGCGTACGTCACCGCGTCGCACCCGGAGTACCAGCCGAACTCCGGCTCGTACCCCGTCACCACCAGGCACGGCCGCCCCTGCGCCGCCGCCCCGATCTCCCGCGCGACCGGCACCGTCGACCAGCTCAGCCGCGTCGGCGCCGGCATCGCGCCGTGCGCCACGACCTGCGCCGTGCCGAGCACCGTGAGCCCGGCCAGCGCGGCCGCACCGGCCAGCACGGGGGCACTGCGCACCGGCCCCACCAGTTCGGCCACCGCCTGCACGCCGAGCACGGTGAGCAGGACGACAGCGAGACAGACGAACCGCGGTTCCCCGTCCGTCGCCAGACCGAGGATCACGAAGACCAGCACGGCAGCCGTTCCCAGGAACACCCGCCTCCGGTCCTCCGGTCGCGCCCGCGGCGCCGCCCCGCCCCGCGCCTCCCGCACCCGCCGCAGCGCCGCCCCCGCCGCCCACAGGCCCGCGGCCATCACCACCGCGCCGAGGTCTCCCGCCAGCCGGTAGGGGAAGACCGCCAGGTAGTAGACGAGCCCGTCACCCACGTACTCGCGATTGGCCTGCGACGTCGCCGAGAGGATCATCCCGAGCGGCCGCCCCGTCTCCCGCACGGCATGCACGAAGTGCGGTACGAGCCCGAGCGCCAGCAGCGCGGCCGCCCCCGCCAGCCGCCGCCCCTGTGCGGCCCACGCGCGCGGGCCGTACGCGAAGAGCGCGGCGAGCCCCAGGGCCAGCAGGTTCCCCACCACCCCGTACCGCAGGTAGAACGCGGCCAGCGCGGCGGCCGGCACCCCCCACAGCGCCCGCGACCCCTCCTTCTCCTGCGTCCGCACCAGCAGGAGGACGACGATCAGCAGCAGCCCCGTCGCCCCGATGTCATTGAGGTACTCCGGCACCCTGCGCAAAAACCCCAGCCCGCTCAGCAGCACCAGCAGAACCACCACCGCCCGCCGCCGCGAGGTCCAGGCGGCCGCGACGAGATACGTCACCGTCAGCGTCCCCAGCACCAGCACCAGCGCCACCGCGCGCAGGGCGCCCTCCCCACCCCCACCGCCGCCCCCGTGCAGCCACAGGGCGAGCGCGCCGAGCGCGGGAAGCCCCACGGGCCGGTAGACGCCCCAGCCCGCGTCGGGCGTCCCGTCCACCCAGGAGCGCGCCTTGTTCGCGTACACCGCTTCCTCGTGACCGAGGTACGGCTCGAAGTCCTGAAGCGCCGCCCACACTCCGGCGGCGAGCACCAGCACCCCCAGGGCGTACGCCCAGGAAGGCACCCGCCGCAACGCGCCCACCGCCGACCGCGGGCCGGCGGAGACCCGCTCCGCCCACAGAGGCCGGGAAACCAGCCAGGCCGGCGCCGCGACGAGCAGGTACGGCCACGGCTGCCACCCCGGCAGCCACCCCCCGAACCCGGCCACCAGCAGCACCTGCTGCACACCTGCCAGAACCGTGAACACCACGGCCACGACGAAGGCGGCCTTCCTACGGGTCACCACGAGATCCCCCCACCGCAGACGGCCCGCCGGTCTCACCGCACGACGGACCGCACGCCAGACCGCACGACGGACAGCAAAAAGAAACGGACCCCATCGTGGTCAACGATGAGGCCCGGATCATGGGTCCTGCAAAGTGCGCGAGGGGGGATTTGAACCCCCACGTCCCTAAGGACACTGGCACCTGAAGCCAGCGCGTCTGCCGTTCCGCCACTCGCGCATGAGTGGTGCCGTTCGAATCTCTCACTGGTTTGTGCGAGCGCCTGACGACATGCAGAAGATTAGCACGGCGGCGAGGAGGGATTCACACCCGTTGTTGCGGGGGACCTGGGAAGAGGCGGAGCACGGGACGGAAGACGGATCCGAGGGCAGGACGAGGGCAGGACGAAGGCCGGAACGGGGCAGCGAAGGGGGCAGCGAACGGGAGGGGGAACAGAGAGGGAACAAGGAGAGGGAACGGCGACGCCCCTCACCCACTCCTCCAGAGTGCCGCCCGGGTGCGGGACACTGTCAGGAGGCCACCTCTACGATCCCTGTGAGAGGTGACACTCATCCACTGTGCAGACAAGGGGAACCAGCCGATTTCCCGACGCGTGGATACGATCAGTAAGCAGTACCAGGACGACAACGACGGAGGAGGTGCCCCATGGGAGTCCTGAAGCGTTTCGAGCAGCGTCTCGAAGGTCTGGTCAACGGCACCTTCGCCAAGGTCTTCAAGTCCGAGGTCCAGCCCGTCGAGATCGCCGGCGCCCTCCAGCGCGAGTGCGACAACAACGCCACGATCTGGAACCGCGAGCGGACCGTCGTCCCCAACGACTTCATCGTCGAGCTCTCCACCCCGGACTACGAACGCCTCAGCCCGTACTCCGGCCAGCTCGGCGACGAACTCTCCGGACTCGTCCGCGACTACGCCAAGCAGCAGCGCTACACCTTCATGGGCCCCATCAAGGTCCACCTGGAGAAGGCCGAGGACCTCGACACCGGTCTCTACCGCGTGCGCAGCCGCACCCTCGCTTCGAGTACGTCGCAGGCAGTCGCCCCCCAGTCCCCGGCCCCCGGCCGCTCCCCCTCCGCACCGGCCGCCCCCCGCGGCGGCGGCTACGGCTACCCGCCGTCGGCCTCCCCCGGGGTGCCCCCCATGCCCGCGGCCCCGCCCCCCGGCGTGAGGCCCGGACCGGCGGCAGCGTCCGCCAGACCGGCCGGCGCGGGCCCCGGCCCCATGCCGGGCGCCCAGACGCGGCGCTGGATCGAGATCAATGGCACACGCCATCAGATGTCCCGCCCGACGCTGGTGCTGGGCCGCAGCACCGAAGCAGACGTGCGGATCGACGACCCCGGCGTATCCCGCCGGCACTGTGAGATCCGGACCGGAACGCCCCCGACGATCCAGGATCTCGGGTCTACCAACGGCATCGTGGTAGACGGACAGCACACCACCCGCGCTACGCTCCGCGACGGCTCGCGGATCGTCGTGGGCAGTACGACCATCGTTTATCGGCAAGCCGAAGGGTGAAGCGGGGGCAATGTCAGAGCTGACCCTGACGGTCATGCGGCTAGGTTTCCTGGCTGTTCTGTGGCTGTTTGTGATTGTGGCCGTCCAGGTCATCCGCAGCGATCTGTTCGGTACGCGGGTCACGCAGCGCGGCTCACGCCGTACTGCGTCCGCCGACGCCAGGCCGCAGCAGACCGGACGCCAGCAGCAGGCTGCGGCACCGCCGCAGCAGCGCCAGCGCCGAGGCGCCCCCACGAAGCTGGTGGTGTCCGAAGGCACGCTCACCGGCACGACGGTGGCCCTCCAGGGGCAGACCGTCACGCTGGGGCGGGCGCACGACTCGACGATCGTGCTGGACGACGACTACGCGTCCAGCCGTCATGCCAGGATCTACCCGGACCGTGACGGCCAGTGGATCGTCGAGGATCTCGGGTCCACCAACGGCACGTATCTCGACCGGACCCGTCTCACCACCCCGACCCCCATTCCGCTGGGCGCGCCGATCCGCATCGGCAAGACCGTCATCGAGCTGCGGAAGTAGTGCCACGTCATGATTGAGCGCGAGCGGAGCGAGCGAGCCGCGGCGGTCCCCACAACGGATCCCCGAAGGCTCCCGACCGGAGGGTGGGCACCGTGCGGATGTACCCGGAGCCGACGGGCGAGGTGCGCATGAGTCTGTCACTGCGCTTCGCCGCCGGATCGCACAAAGGCATGATCCGGGAGGGCAACGAGGACTCCGGTTACGCCGGCCCGCGCCTTCTCGCCATCGCCGACGGCATGGGCGGCCAGGCCGCGGGCGAGGTGGCGAGTTCCGAAGTCATCTCCACCCTGGTCACGCTGGACGACGACGTGCCCGGCTCGGACATCCTCACCTCGCTCGGCACCGCCGTGCAGCGTGCCAACGACCAGCTGCGCATGATGGTCGAGGAGGACCCCCAGCTGGAGGGCATGGGCACCACGCTCACCGCCCTCCTCTGGACCGGCCGGCGCCTGGGCCTCGTGCACGTCGGCGACTCACGGGCGTACCTCCTGCGCGACGGCGTGCTGACGCAGATCACGCAGGACCACACCTGGGTGCAGCGCCTCGTCGACGAGGGCCGCATCACCGAGGAAGAGGCCACCACCCACCCGCAGCGCTCCCTGCTGATGCGCGCGCTGGGCAGCGGCGACCACGTCGAACCCGACCTCTCCATCCGTGAGGTCCGGGCCGGCGACCGCTATCTGATCTGCTCCGACGGCCTGTCCGGCGTCGTCTCCCACCAGACGATGGAGGAGACGCTCGCCGGCTACCACGGCCCGCAGGAGACCGTGCAGGAGCTGATCCAGCTCGCGCTGCGCGGCGGCGGTCCCGACAACATCACCTGCATCGTCGCGGACGTCCTCGACGTCGACGGCAACGACACCCTGGCCGGGCAGCTCAACGACACCCCGGTCGTCGTCGGCGCGGTCGCCGAGAACCAGCTCCAGCTGAACGACGGCGGCGCCATGCAGACCCCCGCGGGCCGCGCGGCGGGCCTCGGCCGGCCCGTTCCCCCGCAGCCCGCGCCGGGGGGCTCCTTCGGCCCGCCCGGCAGCGGTGACGAGAGCGGCTACGGAGCGGCCCCCGACGGCGCCTTCGGCGCGTACAGCGACGAGGACTTCGACAAGCCCCGCGCCGGCCGCAGGTGGTTCAAGAGATCGTTCTACATCGTGCTCGCGCTCGCCGTCGTCGGCGGCGGTCTGTACGGCGGCTACCGCTGGACCCAGACCCAGTACTACGTCGGCGCCAACGACGAGCACGTCGCGCTCTACCGGGGCATCAGCCAGGACCTCGCCTGGGTCTCCCTCTCGAAGGTCGAGAAGGACCACCCCGAGATCGAACTCAAGTACCTCCCTCCCTACCAGCGCAAGCAGGTGGAGACGACCATCGCCGAGGGCAGCCTCGCCGACGCGCGCGAGAAGGTCACCGAACTCGGCACCCAGGCCTCCGCGTGCAGGAAGGACGAGGAGCGCCGCCGGGCAGAGCGCGCGAAAGCGGAACGCGAGCAGGCAGAACGCGAGAAGGACGCGCGTACGGGCGAGGGCGAGGCGGGCGGCACGACCGGTTCCGGCGCCACGACCCAGACCACCACGACCAAGAAGATTCCGACGGCCACAGCTCCGCCCACTCCTGGCCCCAGCCTCTCCGAGGAAGAGCAGAAGCTCGTCTCGCAGTGCGGTAAGCCGTAAAGCCGTAGGGGGCCTTACCACCATGAGCGTTGTCACCAACACGACCACCATCGGCGCGATCGAAGCGCCGAGCCGCCGCAACACCGAGCTCGCGATGCTCGCGTTCGCCGTCATCATCCCGGTCTTCGCGTACGCCAACGTCGGCCTCGCCAAGGACGGCAGCCTGCCCGCCGGCATGCTCGGTTACGGCATCGGACTCAGCCTGCTCGCGGGCGTCGCGCACCTGATGGTGCGCAAGTTCGCGCCGTACGCCGACCCGCTGATGCTGCCGCTGGCCACCCTGCTCAACGGGCTCGGGCTGGTGCTGATCTGGCGGCTCGACCTGGAACCGTCGATCACCACCGAGGCCCTCGGCGGCGCGATGGCGCCCAAGCAGATGATCTGGTCGGCGCTCGGCGTCGCCCTCTTCCTGGGCGTCCTGCTGTTCCTCAAGGACCACCGCGTACTCCAGCGCTACACGTACATCTCCATGGTCGTGGCCCTCGTGCTGCTGATCCTGCCGATGTTCTTCCCGGCCAAGTTCGGCGCACGGATCTGGATCACCATCCCCGGCGTCGGATCGCTCCAGCCCGCCGAGTTCGCGAAGATCATCATCGCGGTCTTCTTCGCCGGCTACCTGATGGTGAAGCGCGACGCGCTCGCCCTCGCCAGCCGCCGCTTCATGGGCATGTACCTGCCCCGCGGCCGCGACCTCGGACCGATCCTCGCCATCTGGGCGATCAGCCTGATGATCTTGATCTTCGAGACCGACCTGGGCACCTCGCTGCTCTTCTTCGGCCTCTTCGTGATCATGCTGTACGTCGCCACCGAGCGCACCAGCTGGGTCGTCTTCGGCCTCACCCTCAGCGCCGCCGGCGCCGTCGGCGTCGCCTCCTTCGCCGGCCACGTGCAGTCCCGCGTCAACAACTGGCTCAACCCCCTCGCCCTCCAGGACGGCGGCGTCACCGAGACCGCCCAGGCCGTGTACGCCTTCGGCTCCGGCGGCCTCTTCGGCTCCGGACTCGGCCAGGGCTACTCCCGCCTCATCGGCGGCATCGCCCCCAAGAGCGACTACATCCTCGCCACCGTCGGCGAGGAAATGGGCCTGACCGGCCTCATGGCGATCATCCTGCTGTACGGCCTCCTCATCGAGCGCGGCGTACGCACCGCCCTCGCCGCCCGCGACCCCTTCGGCAAGCTCCTCGCGATCGGCCTCTCCGGCGCCTTCGCCCTCCAGGTCTTCGTCGTCGCGGGCGGCGTCACCGGCGTCATCCCGCTGACCGGCATGACCATGCCGTTCCTCGCGCAGGGCGGCTCCTCCGTCATCGCCAACTGGGCGCTCATCGCCATCCTGCTGCGCATCAGCGACACCGCGCGCAGGCCCGCACCCGCCCCCGCCCCCACCTCCGACGCCGAAATGACCCAGGTGGTCCGACCGTGAACAAGCCCCTGCGCCGGGTCGCCATCTTCTGCGGCCTGCTCGTCCTCGCCCTGCTCGTACGCGTCAACTGGGTGCAGTACGTCAAGGCCGACGAACTCGCCAAGGACCCCAACAACCGCCGCGTCCTGATCGACCGCTACGCCCACAAGCGCGGCGACATCATCGTCGACGGCAAGGCGATCACGGGGTCCAAGGAGTCCAAGAGCGGCGACTTCAAGTTCCAGCGGACCTACAAGGACGGCCCGATGTGGGCGCCCGTCACCGGCTTCACCTCGCAGCGGATGGGCTCCAACCAGATCGAGTCCATCGAGGACGACATCCTCACCGGCACCGACGACCGGCTCTTCTTCGACCGCACGCTCTCCATGTTCACCGGTGACAAGAAGCAGGGCGGCCACGTCGTCACCACCCTCAACGGCGCCGCCCAGAAGGCCGCCTTCGAGGGCCTGGGCAGCCGCAAGGGCGCCGTCGCGGCCATCGACCCGCAGACCGGCGCGATCCTCGCACTGGCCAGCACCCCCTCGTACGACCCCTCGAAGGTCGCCGGCAACACCGACGAGGACGTGAAGAACTGGCAGAAGTACGAGAAGGACCCGGACAAGCCGACGACGAACAGGGCCCTGCGCGAGACCTACCCGCCCGGCTCCACGTTCAAGGTCGTCACCGCGGCCGCCGCCCTGGAGCACGGCCTGTACGACGAAGCCGACGAGAAGACCGACTCGCCGCTGCCGTGGCGCCTGCCCCTCTCCACCAAGAACCTGGTGAACGACGGCAACCACCCCTGCGAGAACGCCACCCTCCGGGTCGCCCTCCAGTGGTCCTGCAACACCGTCTTCGGCAAGATCGGCGCCGACCTCGGCAACGACAAGATGCTGGAGACCGCGGAGAAGTTCGGCTTCAACGAGCAGCAGTTCGTACCCGTCCGTTCCAACGCGAGCGTCTTCTCCAAGGACATGGACGGGGCCCAGACCGCGCTCTCCTCCATCGGCCAGTTCAACACCGCCGCCACCCCGCTCCAGATGGCCATGGTGACCGCCGCCATCGCCAATGACGGCGCGCTGATGCAGCCGTACATGATCGACCGGCTCACCGACCCGAACCTGGACGTGCTGGAGAAGACGAGCCCCGAGGAGATGAGCCGCCCGCTCTCTCCCGAGAACGCCCAGAAGGTCCAGGAAATGATGGAGACGGTCGTCGAGGAGGGCACCGGCAAGAACGCCCAGCTCCCCGGCGTCACCGTCGGCGGCAAGACCGGCACCGCCCAGCACGGCGTCGACAACAGCGAGAAGCCGTACGCCTGGTTCATCTCGTATGCCAAGACCGCCGACAACGGATCTCCCGTCGCCGTCGCCGTCGTCGTCGAGGACGACAACGCCAACCGCGAGGACATCTCCGGCGGCGGCCTCGCCGCTCCCATCGCGAAAGACGTGATGAAGGCGGTCCTGGAGAGCAAGAAGTGACACCGGTCACCTGACGACCGCGTACGCCCACGTCGTGGTACCGGACGGGTATCAGGTGACCGTCACGGGCCGACCAGGTACGGCGTGCCCGGTACCGTATGCGCGGACAGCACACCGCCGGACCACACACAGGTGCGGTCGGGACAGACGGAGAGGGCTGGAAAGCTATGGAAGAGCCGCGTCGCCTCGGCGGCCGGTACGAGCTGGGCTCGGTGCTCGGCCGTGGTGGCATGGCCGAGGTCTACATCGCGCACGACACCCGGCTCGGCCGCACCGTCGCCGTGAAGACGCTGCGGGTGGACCTCGCCCGCGATCCGTCCTTCCAGGCCCGGTTCCGCCGCGAGGCCCAGTCGGCGGCCTCGCTCAACCACCCGGCGATCGTCGCGGTCTACGACACCGGCGAGGACTACGTCGACAACGTCTCCATCCCGTACATCGTGATGGAGTACGTCGACGGGTCGACCCTGCGCGAGCTCCTGCACTCCGGCCGCAAGCTGCTGCCCGAGCGCACCCTGGAGATGACCGTGGGCATCCTCCAGGCGCTCGAGTACTCGCACCGCGCCCAGATCGTCCACCGCGACATCAAGCCGGCGAACGTCATGCTGACGCGCACCGGCCAGGTCAAGGTCATGGACTTCGGCATCGCCCGCGCCATGGGCGACTCCGGCATGACCATGACGCAGACCGCCGCGGTCATCGGCACCGCCCAGTACCTCTCGCCCGAGCAGGCGAAGGGCGAGCAGGTGGACGCCCGCTCCGACCTGTACTCCACCGGCTGCCTGCTCTACGAGCTGCTGACGGTACGGCCGCCGTTCATCGGTGACTCCCCCGTCGCGGTCGCGTACCAGCACGTACGGGAAGAGCCGCAGCCGCCCAGCAACTTCGACCCCGAGATCACGCCCGAAATGGACGCCATCGTCCTGAAGGCCCTGGTCAAGGACCCGAACTACCGCTACCAGTCCGCCGACGAGATGCGCGCCGACATCGAGGCATGCCTCGACGGCCGGCCCGTGGCGGCCACCTCGGCGCTCGGCGCGGCCGGCTACGGCGGCTACCCGGACGACCAGCCCACGACGGCGCTGCACGCGGCCGACGCGAGCGGCGGCCACACGTCGATACTGCCGCCGGTCAACCCGGACGACGGCGGCTACGGCTACGACGACCGCCCGGACCGCCGCAGGCAGCAACAGCAGAAGAAGAGCAACCTCTCGACGATCCTGCTCGTCCTCGCGGGCATCCTCGTCCTCGTCGGCGCGATCCTGATCGGCAGGTCGCTCTCCGCCGGCGACAACGGCACCGAGAGCGTCTCCGTGCCGACCCTGATCGGCGAGAACGTGGCCGATGCCAGAGGCCTGGCCAAGAACGCCGACCTGACACTCGAGGTCGGCGACCGCAAGGAGTGCGAGGACCAGCCCGAGGGCAAGATCTGCGAGCAGACCCCGGCCGGCGGCGAGGAGGCCGAGCCCGGCTCGGCCGTCAAGGTCGTCGTCTCCACGGGCGCCCCGAAGATCGAAGTCCCCGACGTCATGGACCAGTCGAAGGACAGGGCGACGGAGAACCTCGAAGCCAAGGGCTTCGACGTCGAGACCAAGTCGGTCGAGTCCGAGAAGACGGTCGGCACGGTCATCGACCAGGATCCCGAGGGCGGCACGAAGGCGGAGAAGGGCGAGACGATCACCATCTCGATCGCCAAGACCTCCAAGGCCGACGTCCCGGACGTGGTCGGCCAGGACTTCGAAGCGGCCAAGAAGCAGCTCTCGGACCTCGGCTTCGTCGTCGCCCGCGAGGAGGAGGAGTCGGCCCAGACCCCGAACTCGGTCCTCAAGCAGACCCCGGTGGGCGGCAGCCGGACCGACGAGGGCGGCACCATCACCCTGACCGTCGCCAAGGCCCCCGCCCAGGAACAGGTCGCGGTGCCGGGTGTGACCGGCCAGAAGCTCAAGGACGCCCGCAAGGCGATCGAGGACGCCGGTCTGACCGTCGGCACGATCACCGAACCGCAGGACGACGAGGCCATCGTCGTCCTCACCCAGCCCGCGGCCGGCCAGCAGGTCCCCAAGGGCACGCCGGTCAACCTCACCACCGCCGCTGCCCCCGGCGGCAACAACGGCGGCGGGGACAACAGCGGCAACGAGAACGGCGGCGGCAACAACGGCGGCAACAACGGCGGCAATGACGTCGGCGGCCTCTTCGGCGGCGGCTTCGGCCGCAACGGCGGCGAAGGCGACTAGCCCGTACAGCACCAGGAAGGGCCGTGGCTTCGGATGAAGTCCACGGCCCTTCCTGTTTCCCCCGTAGAGCACAGCACCGCACCGCACACAGCTCCGGAAGCCGAGAGTGCCTTCAGGGGGCCGGCACGGTGCTGCACGGGCCACGCCGACGCTTCGGCTTCGACTTCAGGAATGACGACGCGTCGCTCCCGCTGGAAAGCCGGTCAGCGCAGCTCCGCCGGCGGCGTCCGCTTCGCGTCGACCTTCTCCGTACGCTCCAGCTCGCCCCACACGATGTACCGGTGCTCGGACGTGTAGACCGGCGTGCACGTCGTCAGGGTGATGTAGCGGCCCGGCTTCTTCTTCCCCGACTCCTTCGGGACCGGCTTCAGCACGTCCACGTTGTACTTCGAGGTCTCGGGCAGCTTCGCGTACACCTTGTAGACGTACCAGGTGTCCTTCGTCTCGAAGACGATCGTGTCGCCGTCCTTGAGCTTGTCGATGTTGTGGAACTTCGCGCCGTGTCCGTCGCGGTGCGCCGCCAGCGAGAAGTTGCCCTGCTTGTCCGACGGCAGCGCCGACTCGACCGGGTCCGTGTAGTAGCCGGCGACGCCGCGGTTGAGGCTCTTGGGGTCGGTGCCCTTCTTGACCAGCACCTCGCCGTTCCTCATCGCGGGTACGTGCAGGAAGCCGATGCCGTCCTTGGTGTCGAGGGCTCCGGGGCCGCTTGCCCAGCGGTCGCGCACCTCGTTGCCCTGCTTGTCGGCGTCGCGGTCGGCGAGCACGTTCGTCCACCACAGCGAGTAGACGACGAAGAGGCCGAGGATCAGGCCCGCGGTGATCAGCAGCTCGCCGAAGACGCTGACCGCTCCCGCGACACGTCCGCGCCTGCGCCGCGCCGGCGCGGGTGCCTGCGCGGGCACGGGCGTGCCGGTCTGCTCGTCCTGCTCGGTCCTGGCTGCCACCGCACTCGTCCCCGTCCCTCAGTACTCTTACGTCCGGCCGGCCCCGTCTCAGCCGACGAGTGCGTCGGGCTGCCCCTCGCTGCGCGGCCGTTCGTCGACCATCTTGCCCCACACGATCATTCGGTACGTACTCGTGAATTCCGGTGTGCAGGTCGTCAGGGTGATGTACCGGCCGGGCCTGGTGAAGCCCGACCCCGGCGGCACCGGCCCGATCACGCCCACGTTCGAGGGCGGGGTCTGCGGCAGGATGCTCGCCATCTCGTACGTGTAGTACGTGTCCTGCGTCTCGACGACGATCGGGTCGCCCGGCTTCAGCCGGTTGATGTACCGGAACGGCTCGCCGTGGGTGTTGCGGTGCCCCGCGACCGCGAAGTTGCCCTGCTTGTCCGACGGCATGGCCGTCTTGAGCTGGCCCTCCGCGTAGTGGCCGACCATGCCGTTGTCGAGGACCTTCTCCTTGTCGATGCCCTCGGCGATCGGCACGACGACGTCCAGCTTGGGGATGTGCATGATGGCGAAGCCCTGGCCCGGCTCGAACGCCCCGGCGGGTTTCCTGCCCTTCGCCCAGCCGTCCTGGATCTTGTCCGTCTCGTTGCCGGCGAACAGATCGGCCCGGACGTTCGTCCACCACAGCTGGTACGTGACGAACAGCAGCATCAGCACGCCGAGCGAGATGAAGACCTCTCCGAAGAAACGGCTGGCGATGACGCCGGGACTGTCTTTCGCGGCGCGGGCGGCACGCCTGGCCTCCAGGCGGGAGCGCGGCGCCTCGGTGTTCCCCGCAGGAGCGTCCTTCGCCGGGGCACCCCCGGCCGGGGTCCGGCCGCGGCTTCCCTGCCCCTTGGCGGCTCTGCGGCGCTCCGCGCGGCCACCGGTGGCCGCGGCCGGCGGGGCGGGCCGCGTGACGGGGTCCGGTCCGGCCCCGGTCCCGACCCCGGCTATTCGCCGGGTGTCGTCCGTCCGCAGGGCCACGGTCTCGTCGTCGTACACGGGCGCGGCGACGGCGGTGGGGACCGGCGTGGGCCCGGGGGGCGGTGCGGGGATCGGCTCGGGGGCCGGTGCGGGCCGCTGACCGCCGTACAAGTCCTGCGGGTGGTCCGAGTGGGTGTACCACTCCTGAGGCTGCTGGAGGGCCTGCTGGGGCTGTTGTACGGGCTGCTGGTACGGCTCGTACCGCTGCTGGGGGTGCTGCGTCTGTTCGTACTGCGGATGCGGCGCCTGGGCCTGCTGGGCCTGCTGGGCCTGCTGGGCCTGCTGCACCGTCGCCGACCGGAACCACGGCGAGGTCGGTCCCGAAGCCGGGTCCGGGTCCGGGCCCGGACCCGGCGGCCTCACCTGCCCCGGCAGCGGATCGTTCAGCGGATCCGCGAGCTGCTCCACCGCCGCCTCGAACGCGCCTGCCGCCTCGTACGCGCCTTGCTCGTACGAGGCTCCCTGGCCGGCGTCGTGTTCGGGGCGGAGCGCTGTCACGCGGCGGCCTTGCCCACCACCGGCGCGAGCCCGGCCGACCGCTCCACCGCTCCCGGATCGCCGCACCGGGCGAGCCAGTTGGCCAGCATCAGGTGCCCGTGCTCGGTCAGCACCGACTCGGGGTGGAACTGCACGCCCTCGACCGGCAGGTCCCGGTGGCGCAGGCCCATGATGATCCCGTCGGCCGTCCGCGCGGTGACCTCCAGCTCGGCGGGCAGCGCCGCCGGCTCGGCGGACAGCGAGTGGTAGCGCGTCGCCGTGAAGGGCGAGGGCAGGCCGGCGAAGACTCCGGCGCCCTCGTGCGTCACCAAGGACGTCTTGCCGTGCAGCAGCTCGGGGGCCCGGCCCACCACACCGCCGTACGCCACCGCCATCGACTGCATGCCCAGGCAGACGCCGAAGACCGGCACGTCCGTCGCGGCGCAGTGACGCACCATGTCGACGCACACGCCCGCCTGTTCGGGGGCTCCCGGACCCGGCGAGAGCAGCACGCCGTCGAAGCCGTCCTGGGCGTGGCTCAGCTCCACCTCGTCGTTGCGCAGCACCTCGCACTCGGCCCCGAGCTGGTACAGGTACTGGACCAGGTTGAAGACGAAGCTGTCGTAGTTGTCGACGACCAGAATCCGCGCGCTCACCGGCCCGACCCCCCGTCGACCGTCACGTCGTTGAACGGGAGCAGTGGCTCCGCCCACGGGAAGACGTGCTGGAACAGTGCGTAGACGACCGCCAGGATCAGTACGAGCGAGATCATCGCCCGTACCCATGCGTTGCCCGGCAGATGCCGCCAGATCCAGCCGTACATGCTGTCCCTTCCGTTCGGTCGAAACCCAGAGTAAAGGGCGACGGCCGGGACATGTGGGTCAGCTGCGCAATGCGCGCGGCTACTCGGCGGCTACCCGGCCGGCTTCGCGTAGTGGAGGTCCACCGCGCCCGAGTAGCCGGGGAGAGTCGTGGCCTCGTGCTCGTCGACCTTCCAGCCGAGGCCGTACGCCTTCACGTACAGCTGGTAGTTCTGGAGCGCCGTGGAGGCCGTGAGCGCGCGCTGGAGCTCGTCCCGGTCGCCGACCGCCGTGACCTTGTACGGCGGCGAGTAGACGCGCCCCTGGAGGATCAGGGTGTTGCCGACGCAGCGCACCGCGCTCGTGGAGATCAGCCGCTGGTCCATGACCCTGATGCCCTGGGCACCGCCCTGCCAGAGAGCGTTGACGACGGCCTGGAGGTCCTGCTGGTGGATCACCAGGTCGTTGGGCTGGGGCTCGGGGTAGCCGGGGTTGGCCGTGGCGTTCGGCGGGGCGTCGTCGAGGGTGACGGTGAGGCCGGGGCCGGTGAGCTTCTTGGTGCCCGCGGACCGCTCCAGCGCGTCGAGCTTCGCGTCCTCGGCCTGCGTACTGCTGTCGCCGCGCTGCGCGAGGGAGTCGACCTGGTCGCGTACGGACGCTGTCGACTGGTCCAGTTCCTTGTTCTTGTGGCTACGCTGATCAATGAGGTCGGAGAGCTTCAGCAACGAGGCGTCTGTGCGGATATTGGTGCCCTTGGCCGTATTGAAGCTGGTGACGAAAATGAGCCCGGCGAGCGCGAAGACACCGGCCGTCAGCAGCCTGGCCGGCCGCAGGACGGGGCGCCGGACGGGTTCGGTGGAGGAGTCGGCAGAATTGCTCAACGTACCCTTATCTCCTTCGGCGCCTCGGAAGCACTACGCTAACGGACGCCCGGGGGAGGCAGTGTTCCCCGTCGCTCCCGCCCCAAGCGCCCGCCACAGTTCCCTGCGCGGTCACGCAGCGCATCGACAGGAGAGTCCCTCGTGCCGAAGTCACGTATCCGCAAGAAGTCCGACTTCACGCCGCCCCCGCCCGCCGCGAAGCAGGCGACGAGCATCAAGCTGACGAACCGCAGCTGGGTGGCCCCGGTGATGTTGGCGCTCTTCCTCATCGGGCTCGCCTGGATCGTGGTCTTCTACGTGACCGAGGGCGACCTGCCGGTCCAGAGCCTCGAGAACTGGAACATCGTGGTCGGGTTCGGCTTCATCGCCGCCGGCTTCGGAGTCTCGACCCAGTGGAAGTAGGGCTGCGCAAGCCTTGACCAGAGGTTATCCACAGCGTTGTCCACACGGTGGGGAAAGGTCAGACGATCTGTGGATAACTCACGGAGACGCTGATCACGGCGTGTCTGCCTGAGCCTTCCGAAGACATACGGCCTGCCTCCTGTCGCCCCTTGTCCTGTCTGGGAAAACCCAGTTCAGCGACGAGGGGCACAGCTGTTCCCAGGCTGCTTCCGGGGGCTTCCGCCCGAGTGCACAAGCTTCAGCACCCACTGTGGACAACCGACGCTGCTGACGCTCAGGTGAGCGCCGCTGTTCTCGCCACGACCAGGCCGACGGACACGAGCAGGACCAGCCCGCAGGCGCCGTACTGCACCAGCGCCCGGCGCTCGCGCGGGGCGTGCACCAGGGCGATCGCGACGAGGGTGCCGGCGACGAGGCCGCCGACGTGCGCCTGCCAGGCGATGTCGGCCCAGGTGAAGGTGAAGAGCAGGTTCAGCGCGAGGAGCACGAGAACCGGCTTCATGTCGTAGTTCATGCGGCGCATGAGGACGGCGGTCGCGCCGAGCAGCCCGAAGACGGCGCCGGAAGCACCGAGAGAGGGCTGGTTCGGAGCGGCGATCAGATACGTGAGCGCGCTGCCCGCAAGGCCCGACAGCAAGTAGAGCGCCAGGAAACGGACGCGCCCCAGAGCCGCTTCCAGCGGCCCGCCGAGCCACCACAGGCCCAGCATGTTGAACGCGATGTGCCAGATCTCCTGGTGCAGGAACATCGCGGTGAGCAGGCGGTACCACTCGCCGTCCGCGACCCCGACCACCCGCGAGGCCGCGGGGTCGATCGCGAGTCCGACGAGGTCGAGATCGTGGACGAGGTTCTCGCGCGAGCTCACGGCGATGAACAGCACCACATTGACGGCCAGCAGGATCTTGGTGACCAGCCGCGGATCGGCGGAGACGGCGCCTCCCGCCAGCGTGCGCGGCCGGCTCGCGTCCGGGGCGTGGCCCGTGCCCGATCCTTCGCGGACGCAGTCGGGGCACTGGAAACCGACCGACGCGCTGATCATGCACTCCGGGCAGACCGGTCGCTCGCAGCGTGTGCAGCGGATGCCCGTCTCGCGGTCCGGGTGCCGGTAGCAGTGATCCATCGGTCCGTCCCCAGTTCCCTAGGTGGCTCTTGTCGGTGCGGCTCCGCTCGGCGCGCCACCCCGCCTATCCAGTACGGACGGGCGGGGCGGTTTGGTTCCCGGTCACCGGGACTCAGCGGTCTCTGTGGTCCCTGCGGGTCCCAGCGGGTCCCCGCAGGTCTCACCGGGTCTCGACGACGACCGACTCGATGACGACGTCCGTGACCGGGCGGTGGGTGCGCGCGTTGGTCTCCGTGGCCGCGATGCCGTCCACGACCTTCCGGCTCGCGGGGTCCGTGACCTCGCCGAAGATGGTGTGCTTGCGCGTCAGCCACATCGTCGGCGACACGGTGATGAAGAACTGCGAGCCGTTGGTGCCCGGCCCCGCGTTGGCCATCGCCAGCAGGTAGGGCCGGTCGAAGGCGAGATCGGGGTGGAACTCGTCCGCGAACTCGTAGCCGGGGCCGCCCGTGCCGTTGCCCAGCGGGTCACCGCCCTGGATCATGAAGTCACTGATCACCCGGTGGAAGACAGTGCCGTCGTACAGCCGGTCCGTGCTCTTGTGACCGGTCTCCGGGTTCGTCCACTCCCGCTCGCCCCGGGCGAGTTCGACGAAGTTCCTGACCGTCTTCGGCGCGTGGTTCGGCAGAAGCCGGATCTGGATGTCGCCCCGGTTGGTCTTCAGGGTGGCGTAGAGCTGCTCGGCCACGTTCTGCCTTCCATAAGTCTTCGATGACGGCTCCCGATCCTCCCACGGGCCGGTTTGCGACGAGTAACCGCCGAACCGGCACGCGGGACGGCGAAGCGTGGCATTGTCGTCCGAAGGTTCCCCTTGCTCGGCTTGCTCGGCATTGCCCTGAGATCACCCGAGTCGCCACCCATGACCCGGATGCCCGCTCGCACGTGCCGTGATGGGCCCCGGAAGGCATGATTTCGAAATGTGTGGATAGGCGATATAGCGAAACGCCACCAAGGAGGAGGATCCAGTGACCCGCATCGACAGCGTGCGCGCCGCATCCGAATCGGCGAAGGAAAGCGTGCTGCACGCCGCGGAAGTGGTGGCGCCCTACGCCGGTACGGCCAAGGAACAGGCCACGCAATACGCGAACGAAGCCCGCGTACGGCTCGCGCCCAAGGTGTCCCAGGCAGCTCGCCAGGCCCGTGTCCAGTACGGCGTGCATGTGGCGCCGCGCGTGGAGCAGGCCCGCGCCCACGTGCCGCCGAAGGTCGACGTGGCCGCGCACCGGGCCGCCGTACGCACCCGGCACGCGGCCCGGCAGGCCGCCGACTACACCGTGCCGCGCGTGGAACACGCGATGGCGGTCGCGCAGCCCGTACGCGAGCAGGCAGCCGCGCGCAGTGCGGCCGCCGTGGCCGCGCTGCGCGGACAGATCACGCAGAAGGAACTCCGCAAGCTCGTCAAGAAGCATGAGCGGCGGGCCAGGGCCGGCCGGCTGGCCAAGGGTCTCGCGGTCCTCGGCATGGTGGCGGGCGGCGCTTTCGCGGCCTGGAAGTGGTGGGACAAGCAGGCCAACCCGGACTGGCTGGTCGAGCCCCCCGCCGCCACCGAGGTCTCGGACCGCGCGCCGCTGACCTCGGTCGACGGCAGCGGTGAGGCAACGCTGGACCCGGAGGTCGAGGCCAAGCAGGCCGAAGCCGAGACGGCGGAGCGCGACAAGAAGGACAACTGACGTCACGGCCCCGCGGGTCGGACGCGCACACGCAGCGCACGGGTGCCGGGCCCCGCGCTGGTGTCCGCCCGCACCCGCAGCTTCTGGGCGTCGTCACCGAACTTGCGCCACAACACGGCGGATTCCCGC